>NZ_CEWCAA010000001.1:0-136605 GCF_982429025.1 Enorma sp. | reverse complement strand
CCGCCAGTGCGACGGACGCGACCCGGCGGGGCCTCTGCGCAACCTCGTGCGACAGGAGCTCGAGCTTGCCGACGATTTCGATATCATCGCCTTCGCGCAGGAGCACATGGCGAACCGCTCGCGCATCTCGGCCCTTTCGCCCCTGGTGAGCAAAGCCGCAGCGGCGGGCGACGCAAGCGCCCAGCGCATCCTTGAGCGCGCAGCGGCGGAAGAAGCCGAGATGGTCGTGGCCATTGTGCGTGGCATCTTCGATGAGCCGGACAATCAGGCGGTGGGCAGCATCCCCGTCACTTATGTCGGCGGCACGTTCAAGGCGGGCGAGGCCATCCTCGGGCCGCTGGGCGCAGCCCTCCCCCGCTGCTGCCGCCTCATCGCTCCGCTCCACGAACCAGAGCTCGGCGCGTGTCTCATCCTCCAGAAGCGCCTTGGCCTGAGCCTGTAGACACCCCCGGCATAGCAGAAGCCGGCTGAAGCAACTCCCGCCAGCGCGCCGAGCCCATTTCGAAAAAGCAAACGGGCCGGCAACCGCAAACGGCTACCGGCCCGCGAAGGGGAGGCAAATGCGTGGCTCGTAGAAACCCGCTTTCTGTAACCCGCTTGGTTCGTAGACACCCGGTGTCTGTGAACCACTCCGCAGCTATTCGCCCTTGGTCATCTCACGGGCACCCGTGGCACGGAAGACGGCCCAGTCGGCGATGCGCACGGCGTCGTCGCCCATGCGCTCGAAGTACTTAGCCACCATGAGCAGCTCGGGCAGGTACTTGGCGCGGGTCTCGCTCGCCTTGATGAGGTCGATGACCACGCCCTCAGCGGCCAAGTAAATGTCGTCGATGTCGTCGTCCATGGCGAAGACGCCGCGAGCCTTGTCCACGTCGGTGGTACGGAACGCCTCAACGGCCTCCTCGACCATCGTCGCCACGCGGTCGGCGGCGAAGTCGAGGTGCTCCTTGAGCTTGGCGGAAACCTCGGCAGGCAGGCTCTTGGCCAGATACGCCACGTCGCGGCTCATCTCGTCAATGTGAGTGAGATCCGAGACCAGGCGGAACGAGCCGCTCACGAAACGCAGGTCTCCGGCGATCGGCTGCTGGAGCAGCATGATGTCCAGGCAGCCATCCTCGATGGCGGTGCGCAGACGACGCTCGGACTTGGCACCGCCAAGCACCTCGTCAATCGTGTCGGCGTCACCGGCAAGCGCCAAGGCGAGCGCGCGAATATCCTTTGCCGTCTTCTCACTGAAGCGACCGAGCGTCTCGTCGATCTCTTCAAGCTGATGACGAAATTCGGAACGAGTAATCATTAGCTGAACCTTCCCGTCAGATAGTCGTTGGTGAGCTTCTCCTTGGGGTTGGAGAAGAGCTCCTTGGTGGGCGCCGCCTCAACGAGCTCTCCCAGGTAGAAGAAGCAGGTTTTATCGGCAACGCGCGCCGCCTGCTGCATGTTGTGCGTCACGACCACGACGGTATGGTCCTCGGAGAGCTGCATCATGAGCTCCTCGACCATCGAGGTCGAGATGGGGTCGAGCGCCGATGTGGGCTCGTCCATGAGGAGCACCGAAGGGTCGGTGGCAAGCGCGCGGGCGATGCACAGGCGCTGCTGCTGGCCGCCGGAAAGCCCAAGGCCGCTCTGGCCAAGCTTGTCCTTGACCTCGTCCCAGAGCGCCGCGCGCGTGAGGCAGCGCTCCAAGATCTCGTCCTCCTCCGAACGGCTCATGCGGCCCATGCGCTTCACACCGTAGAGCACGTTTTCGCGAATGCTCATGGGGAACGGGTTGGGGTGCTGGAACACCATGCCCACGTACACGCGGAGCGCGTTGGCGTCCATCTTGAAGATGTCCTGCCCGTCGAACTCGATCGTTCCCTCGGTCTTGACCGTCTCCACGAAGTCGCACATGCGATTGAACGTGCGCAGCAGCGTGGACTTTCCGCATCCCGAAGGTCCGATGAAGGCGGTCGCGCGGTTCTTGGGAATCTCGAGCGTGATGCTCTTCAACGCCTGGAAATCGCCGTACCACAGATTGAAGTCGCGGATGGAGAGCGTGCTCTCCACGCCCTCCACGCTGCGGTGGATATCCTCGTTGAACTCTCTATCCATAGTCTTCTCCATCAGCCGAACCTACCCGTCAGGTAATCGGCAAGACGCTGGTCTTTGGGTGCCGAGAAAATCTGCTGGGTGGTGCCCGTTTCCACCATATCGCCCACGTAGAAGAAGGCGGTGCGGTCGCTCACGCGGCCCGCCTGCTCCATGTTGTGGGTCACGATGATCTGGCAGAGCCCCGTGTCGCAGAGCGAGCGGATGGTCTCCTCGATCGTGTAGGTCGAGATGGGGTCGAGAGCCGAGCACGGCTCGTCATAGAGCACCACGTCCGGCTTCATGGCAAGCGTGCGGGCGATGCACAGGCGCTGCTGCTGGCCACCGGAAAGGGCGTGGGCAGACTGCTTCAGCTTGTCCTTGACCTCGTCCCAGAGCGCCGCCTGGCGAAGCGACGTCTCAACGAGCTCGTCCTCCTCGTCCTTGCCGTGCAAGCGGCCATGCTTCTTGGGAGCGAACAGGATGTTCTCGCGAATGGACTTGCGGAACGGCGTGGGCTGCTGGAACACCATGCCGATGGACTTGCGCAGCTCAAAGAGGTTCTCGGTCTTGGTGTTGATGTTGTGGTCGTGGTAGAAGATCTCTCCGCCAACCTTGCAGCGCGGAATCTCACGGTTCATGAGGTTCAGGCAGCGCAGGAAGGTGGACTTGCCGCAGCCGGAGGGGCCGATGAGGGCCGTGACCTCGCCCGCGCGGAACTCGAGGCTCGTCTTGTGGAGCGCCTCGTGCGTGAGGTCGTAGGTAACGGTCACGTCCTTGGTAGAGAGAAGCGCGGCCTGCGCGTTGGTGTCACTCATTCGGCGGTCAGCCTCCTCGCGAGGAACTTGCCCAGCACGCGCGCGAGCACATTGAAGAGCAGCACGCACACGAGCAGCACGGTGGCCGTGCCCCACACGATCTCGGTCGAACCCGGCGTGGGCTCGGAGGTGAGGCGCCAGATGTAGACGGCGAGCGTGCAGGCGGGACGGAAAATGTTGAACGGGTTGGTCGGGCTCATGAAGTTCGTGCTCGCGAAGTTGAGACGCGAGGGCGCGGAGCCAGAGGTGAAGATGAGCGCGGCGGCTTCGCCGAACACGCGGCCCGCAGAGATGACGATGCCGGTCACGATAGCGGGCATGGCAGCGGGGAGCAGCACGTTCACGGTGGTCTCCCAGCGGGTGAGCCCCATGGCGAGCGCGGCGTCGCGCTGGCTGCGCGGCACGTCTTCGAGCGCCTGCTGGATGGTGCGAACCAGGATGGGGATGTTGAACATCGTGAGAGCCACAGCACCCGAGATGATCGAGATGCCCCAGCCCATCACCACAACGAAGAAAAGCGAACCGAACATGCCCACGACGATGGAGGGCAGGCTGGAAAGCGTCTCGATGGCCGTGGATGCCGCGGAGGTGATCCAGTTATCGGGCGCATACTCCACCAGGAAGATAGCGCCGCCAAGCGAGATGGGCACCGAGATGAGCAGGGTGATGAGCAGCATGTAGAACGAATCGAACAGCTGGTACAGAATGCCCGACACCGCCTCGTCGGTGGAGGGGTTGGTGAGGAACCCGGGCGTGAGCGCGATGCCACCGCCGCGCGCGAGGATGTAGACGATGATGGCGGCAAGGAGCAGTAGGACGAATCCAACGATCGCCGTCAGGATGCCGGTTGCAATCTTGTCCTGCTTGCCGATGCGAGCCACATGGGCAGAAAGGTCGCGCTGCTGCGCGGGAGTTGCAGCCGGAGCGTTTGCCTGGTTAGCCATTCTGCTTCGCCCCCTTATGACCGATGAGGTGAATGATGAGGATGAACACGAGCGACATGGCGAGCAGGATCAGGCCGAGCGACCACAGCGCATGGTAGAACTCGGTGCCGCTCACCGCGTTGTTAAGACCGGAGGTGAGGGTGGCCGTGAGGGTCGAGGCCGGCGAGAGGAGCCCCGTGGGCATGTTGCGCTCAACGCCGCCGATGACCATCTGAACGGCGAGGGTCTCGCCGAACGCGCGGGTCATGCCCAAGATGACCGCCGTCATGAGCGAGGGCATAGCGCTCTTGAGCACCACGTGCCAGATGGTCTGCCAGCGGGTGCAACCAAGCGCGTAGGAACCCTCACGGTACTCGTTGGGCACGGCAGCGAGCGCGTCGATGGAGAGCGTCGTCACCGTGGGCAAGATCATGACCGCCAGCACGATGGCACCGGAAAGGATGCCCGCGCCGGTGCCCGCGGAAGCACCGAAGATCATGCGCATGGCGCTGTTCACCACATAAAGGCCGAGCACGCCGTAGACGACCGAAGGAATGCCCACGAGCAGCTCGACGAGCGGCTGGAACACGCGCCGGCCGAAACCGGGAGCAATCTCCACCACGAACATGGCCGAGCCAAGCGCGATGGGCAGAGCGATGATCGTAGAGAGCAGGGTGACCGAGAACGAACCCACGATCATGGGGAGCGCTCCGTACATGTCCTGCTCGGGAATCCAGTGCGTTCCCGTGAGGAACGCGATGGGATCGAAGCCGTCTACGAAAAACGTGGTCAGACCCTGCTGGGCGACCATGAAGATCAAGGTGATCACCACGAGGGCCACGAGGGCCACGCACGCGCCCGTGATGGTGAGCCCGATGTTCTCCAGACGGCGTTTTGGCATAACCTTAGCCATGTGACGCCTTTCTCCACAGACTAATCCAAAGAAAACGGGGCACCCCGCGCGAACGAGAGGTACCCCGTCGTACTACCACTGCACCGCTTTTGCGGGCGCGCTACTCGACAGGAGTGACGTTGCCGTCGACGTCCTTCTTGACCTTCATGTTGCTCACCGGGATGAAGCCCTGCTCGATGACGGTCGTGCTCTGGACGTCCTCGGACATGATGTAGTCGATGAACGCCTGGGTGACGGCAGCCGTGGCCTCGTCCTCGTCGGAACGGGTGTACATGTGCTCGTAGGCCCAGATGTTGAAGTCACCGCTCTCGACGTTCTCCTGCGTGGGCTCCACGCCGTCGACGCTGAGCGCCTTGATGCCCTCGTTGGTCTCGTAGTAGTTGAAGGCAACGTAGGAGATGGAGCCCTCGGTGGCAGCAACCTGCTCAACGACGGTACCCGAAGAGTCAACCTCGGCAACCGGGGTGAAGTCCGCGGGGACCTCGGCACCCTGGAGCACGGCAGCCTCGAAGGTGGCACGGGTGCCGGAGCCGGCCTCGCGGTTGATGACGTTGATGGTGCCGGCAGTGCCGCCCACCTCGGACCAGTCGGTGATCTGGCCGGTGAAGATGCCGGCGAGCTGCTCGGTGGTGATGTCGTCGATGTCGACGTTGGCGTTCACGATCGGGCCCATGCCCACGATGCACACCTGGTTGTCAACGAGGCCCTCGAGCTGGGACTCGTCATCGACCTTCTCCTCAGCGAACACGTCGGAGCGGCCAATCTGGAGGGAGCCGTCCACGATGCCGGAGATGCCGTCGCCCGAGCCGCCGCCGGAGATGGCGATGACCACATCGGGGTTGGCATCCATGAAGTCGTTCGCCACAGCCTCAACGAGCGGCTGGAACGACGTGGCGCCCCCGCAGTTGATGGTGCCGGAGAGGCTGGCGCCCGCGGCAGCGCTACCGGTGGAACCGGCAGTAGTGGTCTGGCCGCTGCAGCCGGCAAGGCCGAGGCCCGCGACGGCGGCGATGCCACCGGCGAAACCGAGGAACTGACGACGAGAGCACGAATAATCGAACATGAACGATTCTCCTTCCAGAATCTAATACGCACGATGGTCGCAGGCAAAATCGACAGACGCCTGCGCTCGTCTGCAATGCACCATACGCGTTCGATTCTTGGCAGAAGTGCTCGTCGGCCAGTTATTACATGAGTCTTATGAAGCATTACCCAGCGTAAACGACGAGTTTACAAATTGCTAACAAATGGCGGCGGTATGTTAAGCATCCGCAGCGGGGGCATTTGGCCGCGGCGGACCCCGGCGTGCGGCGGCTTGCGAGGCACGACGGCGTTCGCATACGGCGGCTCCCAGTGCGCGACCGCCCCGGCGCGCCGGGGTTTTCGGGCGAAAAACGGACGCGCCGCTCGTTCTCGGGCAAGATCTGGACGCTCAGAACGCTCCGAGCGTACGAAAGTCGCCCGGCAACGCCTTCAGTGTCCGAATCTCGCCCAGAAACGAGCGGCGCGTCCAGAATGCCCGTGAATCGTAGACACCCGGTATTCACGCGTCATGAATCGTAGACACCCGGTGTCTACGATTCATCGCTATGCGCTGAGCTGCTCGGCTGCCTTGTCCACGCAAGCAAGTGCGTTCAGGCTGCGCGGATAGCCGATATAGGGAACGCATTGCGAGACCACGCGGTAGAGGAAATCCTTGTCGTTGCCGAGGTTCATATTACCCATGGCATGGCTCGTGAGCTGAGGCTCGCAACCGCCCTGCGCCGCGATGAAGCAGAAGGTGATCATCTCGCGGTCGCGATCGGAAAGGCCGTTGCGCGTATAGTAGTCACCGAAGCAGTTGTCGGCGAGCCACTTGTTGATATGCGCGCGCTCAGCAGGACCATGCAGCCAGGTCTCGCGCATGCCCTCGCCGAAGTAATCAATCTGCACCTGGTTTCCCGCGGTGAGGCGCGTCTCGGGCGTGGTGGTCGCCTGGCCCTCGAGGGGCAGCTCGATGCCGCGCTCGGCAAAGACCTCGTTCACCGCGCTGATAAACGGCAGAGTGCGCCCCATGCCAAGGTACGCGGTGCCCTAGTAGGCAACCTCTTTGATCTCGACGGGTGTCACGCCGAAGTTGAGGGCGCCCGCCACCATGATGCGGAACTCATCGATGCCCTGGCAACCCATGAGCACGGCGAGAATGGCGAGGAAGCGCTCGCGATCGGGCAGCTTAGCCGCCTCCTCGTTGACCACCTCGTCGAAAGCGAACGTGTTGAATCGCTCGGCAAACTCCGGATCGGTGGTCGCGAGCGAGCCCGTGGCGCCGGGATTCATGCGCTCATGGTAGGCCGCGGCAGCATCTGACTGTGCCATATATGTCTCCTATTCCCTGCTTCAACGAACGGCCAGACGGGATGCACTCTCTCATCTGACCGTTCGGTACATACGCTTTGCACTAGGCGAGCTTGCCGTACTGCTCGTCATCAACGGGCTCGAGCCATTCATTAGACTGCTCGTCGCACCCCTTGACCGGCATGGCAACGGCGATGTGCGTGAACCAAGAATCCTTGGCGGCACCGTGCCAATGCTTGACCTCGGGCTGGATGTCGACCACGTCGCCCGCATGGAGCTCCTGCGCGGGCTGGCCCCATTCCTGGTACCAACCGCGCCCGCCGGTGCAGACGAGCACCTGGCGCTCGCCATGATGCACGTGCCAGTTGTTGCGGCAACTGGGCTCGAAGGTCACGTTGGCCACACCGCCGGCGAGCGGCGCAAGGTAGCTGTTGCCGATGAAGTACTGCGCAAAGGCGGTATTGGGCTCGCCCAGCGGGAATGCGCTCGACGCCCCGAGACTCTCACGTGCCAGCTGCTCAAGATCAAGATCCATAGGAGCTCCTTTCACTCAACTGTTAGTTGCCGAGGGCATCGTAGCCCTTGGAGTACGCTCCAGGTCAAGAAAAGTTCACGATTGCGGGACGCGGGTTCCTGACGGCAAAATGCTACTCCCCTGTACGGCAACGCCGATATACGATAGGCAGCAGGTCGCTATTCATAATCCGCAAGTATGCATCGGGATTCTCGTTGAATTTCTCATACATATCCTGGCTGTCGCTCAGGATGGCGGCGAGAGCGCTCATCATCACATCGCCAAAAATCGCACGTAGGTCACCCATGCTGTTGGCGCGCGCATTGGCAACAAAGTCGTCGTCCTCGCAAATCTTGTCGGCACAGGCCTTGATAATCTTGTCTGCATCCGTCCATTCCGCGCCAAAGGCATCGTTAAGGTGCTCGATAAGCACACTCAGACGTTCCTCTTCCTCCTCTTTAGCCACGCCCGCATTGGCGCCACCGTTATGCAGCTGCTCGCTTTCGAGCTTGATAACCTGGGTGCCTTTGTCCTCGATGCGCAGATATTCGAGCTCAACCTTATCGCGCAGGTCCGGCGTAGAACCCGTCTCTAAGAAGAGCTTTTTGACAAGAAAGCCAGCGTACACAAAGAGCCTATGCAGTTCCTCATCGCCGAGGCTGATCATCTGCGTGATAAACGAATATGAGCGGAGGAACTTGCGCAGCAGCGCCTTGAACTCGCGCTTGGGCGTATCGTCGAGAGCACCCCAGCGGTCTACCGCTGGCTGCAGCAGAGGCTCAATCCTACGTAGCACCGCGTCCTGGTCGGGCTCGTGGTAATACACGTCGGCCACGGCCTCCACCTCAGTGCGATCGTATACGTGATAGCCGTCCAGGCGCTCCACCAGGTTGTAAATCACATCAGGGTCGGTCGCGGCATCAAGCTCGGTGGCCTCGTAGTAGTTGGCAAAGCTCGCCCGAATGGTATCCCACGTGTTGGCAAAGTCCAGCACAAAGGTGCGCTTGCCCGGGTAGGTGCGATTGAGGCGGCTGAGCGTCTGCACGGCGGCCACTCCTGTGAGCTGCTTGTCCACGTACATGGCACAGAGCTTCGGCTGATCAAAGCCCGTCTGGAACTTGTTGGCGCACACGATGATACGCTTCTCATCGGTGTCGAAGAGCTCGGCCGTGCGCGTCTCGGGCACGCCGTTCACCTTGGCCTCGGTAATCTCCTCGCCATCCACGTCGAGCGTACCACTGAAGGCGATCATGACCTGGCAAGCATACCGCTGCTGCTTGATGTAGTCGGTCATGGCGGTGTAGAGGCGGTACGCCATCGGGCGACTCCACGTGACCACCATGGCTTTGGCTTTATGGCCAATCACGCCCTCCACGTCGTTTATGAAATGCTCGACGATGATCTGCGCCTTGCGATTAACCATAGCCGGATTCCAGTCCACGATACCCATGAGCGCGCGGTTGGCCTTAGCCTCCTTGTACTTGGGGTCATCTTGGATAGTCTTGGCCAGCTTGAAATACGTTTCAAAGCAGGTGTAGTTCTCCAGCACGTCGAGGATGAAGCCCTCATCAATGGCCTGCTTCATGCTGTAGAGGTGGAACGGCCGCGGAATAAGCATGCCGTCCTTATCGCGCTTGCATTGCTCGTCACGCGTACCAAAGACCTCAAGCGTGGCGGGCTTGGGCGTAGCCGTAAAGGCAAAGAAGCTCAGGTTGTCGATGTGTCCCTGCGCCTTCATCTCGCGCGCCATCTCGTCCTCGTCATCCCAGGGCTCGCCTGGGTCCAGGTCGCGGTCCATGAGCGCCATCTTCATCTTGGCGTTGGCCTTGCCACTCTGCGAACTATGAGCCTCATCGATAATGACGGCAAAACGCCGGCCCGAGACCTTGGTCTCCGAGCAGATGTAAGGGAACTTCTGAATGGTCGAGGTGATGATCTGCGCGCCCGCGTTGAGCGCCTCGCGCAGGCCCGCGCTGCCATCCTCCTCGCGCACACGCACCACAACGCCGCGCTTGTGCTCCACGGTATCAATGGTCTCCGAGAGTTGGGCGTCCAGATTTCTCCGGTCGGTAAGGATCACGACCGTGTCGAACACCGGGTTGCCACCGGTATCGTGCAGCGACTGCAGGTGGTGTGCCAGCCACGCAATGGTATTGGACTTACCGCTTCCCGCTGAGTGCTGAATAAGGTAGTTATGGCCTGCACCGCGCTCTTGCGCGTCCTCCACCAGTTTGCGCACCGCGTCGAGCTGATGAAAGCGCGGGAAGATAATCTTCTTCATCGCGTGCGTTTCCTTGTCGTACTCCACGCGGATGAAGCGCTGGATGATGTCAAGCAGACTGTCTGGGGCGAGAATATCGTGGTACAGATACTCGGTCCGGTACCCATGGGGGTTTGCCGGGTTGCCGCCGCCATTGTTGCCGTTACCCCGGTTGAACGGCAGGAACACGGAGTTGCTGTTGGCGAGCCACGTGCACATCTGGACCGTCTCGGAGTCCAAGGCAAAATGCACGAGCGCGCGGCGGCTGGGCTTGAACAACAGCTCCTTGGGGCTGCGATCACGCTTGTACTGCTTCACGGCATGCTCGGTACGCTGGCCGGTAAGATTGTTCTTGAGCTCCATCGTGACCACGGGGATGCCGTTGAGAAAGAGCGCCACGTCCACGGAGTCATTGAGGTCGTCCGGCAGTGTGCCGTATCGCAGCTGCCTCACCATTTCGAAGCGGTTGGCATGGTAACGCGCCACCGCATCCGGGTTCTTAGAGGTTGCCGGCTTGAAGAAGCAGAGCTTGAACTGCGCACCTGGCGCCATGCGAATACCGTGACGCAGCACGTTGAGCACGCCGCCGCGCTCACCATGGGGCTCGAGCTCGTCGGTGAGCCGCTTGAGGAAGCGTTCGCGCGTATGGGCACCATACAGTCCCTCAATCTTGGCCCACTCCTCGGGCTGCGTCTCCTGCACAAAGCCGATGAGCGAGTCTACCTTGAGCGCCAACTTGCAATCGTAGTCGACCTGCGCGCATGCGTTGTTATCTGCGTGCGGGAGTCCCTCGGTCTCGTTGTAGATGGTGCGCCAGCCAACCCGATCCATGAGCATCTCGACGTCGTTTTCGAAGTCCTTCTCGGTAGTCGAAGCGTTCATGGGCACCTTCCTTTGCGCGCATGTTTATGTTTCTTATGGTAGCGCAGGCTACGAACGGGAATGCGTCGCAAAGCTGTTCGCGGCGTCGAGCACAGAACATGTCTCGTCCGTAACCTACCGAGAGATGTATGGGTTTGGCGGAAACCGATATCGGTTCCAGCCATAATCTGGCGGATACCGATGACGGTATCAACCATTTTTTGGCGGAAACCGAAATCGGCATTCGCCAAGCAGCGAGAAACACCTACCGACGAGGCGTAGAGCGGTAACACAAAGACCCCTATTGTGTCCGCAAATGCGTCCGTAAAATTTTACAGTTGCTTTTACGACCGTTATTCAATAGTATTTCGAAAAAGAACGACCGTATTGAGGAGGGCGGCACATGAAAGAATCTAGCCAGCTCGAATTCAAGGAGTCAGTCTCGAACACCTTCCTCAAAACTGTAAGCGCCTTTGCCAATTACGGTGGAGGAACCATCCTCTTTGGCGTGGATGATTCCGGACACAGCGTCGGTGTACCGGACCCGGATCAGGCGCGCCTCGACATCGAAAACCGTATTAACGACAGCATCTCGCCCAACCCTGACTACTCACTAAGGGTCGATAAGAAAACGGGCGTCATCTCACTTGCGGTATCACCCGGCATCCATAAACCGTATCTCTATCATGCAAAAGCCTACAAGCGCAACGATACGGCCACCATCGAAGCGGATCGGCTTGAGCTCTCGCGTCTCATCCTCGAAGGGGAAAATCTGTCGTTCGAGAGCACACCGTCTCACCTTGAGCACCCTACGTTTCACGTACTGGAACGCGAGTTGCAAAACGCCTTGGGGATATCGGAAGTTACAGATGACACGCTCAAAACACTTGAACTCAAGAATAAGGACGGATCGCTCACTATAGCTGGCGAGCTCCTGAGCGACACGAATACCCTGCCAGGGATTGACTGCGCCCGCTTCGGCGATTCCATCAACGTCTTTCTCGACCGAGAGACCTATGAGCACATTTCCATTCTTGAACAGTACAACAGCGCCGTTCAGCTCTTCAATCGCTACTATCGGGTTGAAGAAATTGAGGGCGCGTGGCGTGTCACTCGAGAACTCATACCAGAAGCGGCCTTCCGAGAAGCAGTCGCCAACGCTCTCATTCATCGTCAGTGGGATGTGCCGGCGCATATCAGAGTATCCATGCATCCGGATCGCGTCGAAGTGAGCTCCCCCGGCGGGCTGCCCCAAGGCATAACTGAGGAGGAATATCTCCGCGGTTGGGTCTCGGTGCAGAGAAGCCCCATCATCTCGAACGTCTTTTTCAGGCTCGGTATCATAGAACGCTTTGGCACGGGCGTGCTCAGAATCAAGGATGCCTATCGGGAATCGATGGCTAAACCGGATTTTTCCATTGCAGAGAACTCAGTTACGGTCGTGTTGCCGCTTATTGACGACTATGGGAACCTGACAGCTGATGAGGCGCTCGTCCTTAGCAAGTTGCGAAACAGAGAGATGCCGATAAGCGACATAGTTACCGAAACGGGGTTTGGCAAGACGAAGGTCCAGAAGCTCTTGAAGGGGCTGGCAAGCAGGGGCTATGTAACAGTTGTAGGAAATGGCCGGGGCACGAGATACCGTGCCTAGGTGCCGACGGCAATGCAAACAGCTCCGAACGCTCCTTGTGAGTTGGAAACGTTCGGAGCCATCGAGCTCGACGGCCGGGAATCGTCACGCCAGGCCCGGTACTTTGAACTTGCCGGTAACCGCCTCGGATATGAGCGACTTTCGATACTCGCGCAGCTTCTTTGCCATGGATTGGTAGTCGGCGACAAGCGCGTCGATCTCGGCGGTCCTTTCGTCGAGGTAGGTGGCGATGGCGCGCTGTTCATTGTTGCCCGGCAGAACAACTTTGAATCTACCGAGTTCTTCTTTGTTTAGCTTTGGCATCTTAACACGATCGGTTGACACTATCACTTGTTTCATAAAGGTGTCTGAGAGCATGTAATACTTAAGCCAGCAATGATTGAATGAAGTCTGAATCGGATACATGTCAGCGCTACACATGCCATCAAATGTGGCAATGGTCACTTTGTTAAGAGCGGGACGAACTTTCGAGTAAAGAATGTCCCCCTCGTGAAACAAATGGTTGTCACTTTCTACACCAGCCTCTGACACAGATTTGCATTCCAAAAGCTTTCCCGTGTCTTTCTCTATCCGTTCAGGAGAAACCTGAAAAAGATCAGGATAGTTCTGAGGATCTTGCAAATCTGCGACAACCCGAGCGGCTATCTTGAAAGGCACGACTTTCCACCCTTCCGGAATCTCACCAATCCACTCGATGCCGGAATCCTTCATGGGGGCGTTGGGGTCGAGACCCTTGGTGACGGCTTCGGAGATAACCGCCTTGCGGCACTCCTTCAGCAGCTCAACCTCTCGCTCGCAGTCGGCAATTATGGAATCAACTCTTGCAGTCTCTCCATCAAGATAAGCTGCAATTACTCGCTGTTCACCTATCGGAGGAACTGGAACGCAATAGTTCCCAAGCGCTGTAGAGGACAGCTCCAAAAAGGTTGTTCCGCGTCCAAAGCTATTCAACGTCTCCGATTGAACGCATAGATACCAGTAGAGATAGTTTGAGCACGTTTCGTCATGCAGCGGCACTAAGGACTTACACCCTTGGTTCGTGCATAGCTCATTTGACGCCAGCGCAACCAAGCCGATAGGGGCTCTATTCGAAACGACAATGCTGTTTTTTGGAACCAGCGTTGTTCCACATGAATCAAAGCCTTCTTTAGTGATATTTCTGCTTCCTCCAGAAACATAATGTTGCATCTCATCAAAATCTGCCGGCGTAATCCAAGGAATATCACCGCCCCAGTATGCTTCAACACCCGAGCGCGGTGTCGCCCCGGGGACGATACGATAGCCATCCTTGATACGCCGCACACTCCACCCAGCCGGAATCTCGCCGATCCACTCGACGCCGGATTCCTTGTATTCGTCGTAGCGCTCCATGGCTATGCCTCAATAACTGGGTAGATAGATTTCCCGATCAAATGAAAGTCGAATTGTTTGCGCAGTGCGTAAACAATCTCAGGTTTTGAACTCGGCGGGTGAAAGATCTTCTCCCCAGCCATCACTCATCCCCCGCCTTCTTGGGCCTCTCGGAGATGCTCTGCTCGTGCGCGCGAATGCCGACCAGAGTCTTGCCAATCCTTTTGGCGGTGAGGCTCTTACGTTTATTGAAGTTCTTCATTTCACTAACTTCTGCTTCAGCGGACAACCCGAGCACGTCTCGCCAGTCTTCGGGGAAACCCATTGGCTTAAGGGAAACATTGGGGTACCTAGCTACAATGGCATCTAGCTCGTCTATCGCCTGCTGCCAGACACTGGGCCAAGATTTCTCATAGATTCGACTAAGAACAACAAAGGTTGGAAATTCTCGATTCCCCGCATAGCGTTTGTCGCGCCGAAGCATGAGCGGAAGAGACTTAAGCAGGCGATTATAAAAACGATTGTGATGGGCACAGATATTCCGCACCATCGTGAGATGCCTCAGCCAACTCACAAGATAGCGACGAGACACCCCAAAGACACTAGCGATTTCATCTGCCGCCGCCTTTTCATGCTCGTCGGCCTTTGCATCTTGCCTCAGGTTGCCGTAAAGCGCCGACACCACTCCCATAGACATGACCTCAACAGCAGCCCACAGGGGCAGCTCTCCATACTTATTTAGATTGTGAATCACGCAAGGCATGTTCTGGTTTTTTGCACGCCCTATTTCATCTTCGATTATGCCCAGCGACTGCTTATGATTCTTTTCATTGAAAAACAACTCGGCCTGAAGATGCGCATCCGCGCCAAACTCGTTCGACAAGACATACGCGAACTGTGTCCGGGCCTTAATCTCAACGCGCTCGATGAGCTTCCATAACCAAAGCCGAACCTCACGATCAAACTCATGAATTGCCCAGATGTCTTCGAGCCTCGTTCCGGCACGAATGGCACCATCTTCCTCAAACGTCATCCAATAGCCACGAAGACGATAATAATTCGAGGTAAGGAGGCAGAATTCGGCGAATTGTCGATTCTCGACCACAATGCCCTGCTCAACGAGATGATCGATCTGCTCATCAACAGGAAGCGCAGGTTTGAAATGAAATGACCCCGCTTGGTGCGCATCATCGTTGCAGAGAGAGGCGTGCGGGGTACTGTCAAAACTCAGTTTACCCGATATCCCTCTCGCGGTACACGTGGTTTTTTTCTCCATCACTCAGCCCTCGCCTTCTGGAGTTTCTCGGCGATGCTTTTCTCGAGCTCGCGAATGTCGGCAAGAATCTCGGTGCTGGAGCGCAGCGGCGTGTACTCGTAGAAGTAACGCGTAAAGGGGATCTCGTAGCCCACAACGCCGCCGTCGCGCAACTCCAGAAGTTGGCCCTTCTTCTGCTTGCGCGGTTCAATCCATGCTTCAGGCGCATAGGGCAGCACCTCACGGGCAAGGTATTCGTCCACGTTCTCCGTGAGCGAGATATTCTCGGTGTCGTTCAGGCTCTTATCGGCCACGGGCTGGCCGTTTTTCTTGCACACAATCTCGCCCTGCTCGTCGCGCTCGGGCCGGCGCACATCCACCGTCACATAGCCGAACTCCTCGGTGGCAAAAACCTTGGAAAGTTTGGAATCGGCATCCTCGAACGCCTGGTACAGCCCAATAATCTGCTCGATCTGCTCGTCGGTGAACTCGTTGCGTTTGCTACCCAGGCTCTTGCGCATCTTGGAATAGATGCCGTTGGCGTTGATGAGCTGCACCTTGCCGCGCCGGCGGGGTTCCTTGGCGTTGTCGAGCACCCAGATGTAGGTAGCGATGCCCGTATTGAAGAAGAAATCGTTGGGCATGGCAACGATGGCGTCCACCAGATCGTGCTCCAGGAGGTAGCGTCGGATCTCGCTCTCGCCCGAACCCGCCGCGCCGGTAAAGAGCGGGCTGCCGTTGAGGAACACGGCAATGCGCCCGCCGCCGTCCTCGGACGCGCGCATCTTGGCAACCATGTGCTGCACAAAGAGCAGCTGCCCATCGGATATGCGCGGCAGGCCCGCACCAAAGCGGCCGGCAAAGCCCCTCTCGTCATGCTCCTTGGTCACAGCCGCCTTGGACTTCTTCCAGTCCACGCCGTAAGGCGGGTTGGAAATCTGATAGCCAAAGGTCTCATCGGGCATCTGGTCATCGGCAAGCGTGTCGCCCAGATGCACATTGGCCACGTTGCCACCTTTGAGAATGGTGTCGCTCTTGCAGATGGCGTAGGACTGACCGTTGATCTCCTGCGCGTAGGTGACCACCGTAGCGGCCGGGTTGACCTCGTGTACGCAGTCGGCGAACACCGTGAGCGCGCCACCCGTCCCCGCGCAGGGATCACACACCTTGACGATGCGATTAGGCTGCGTGAGGTCGTCCATCTCGCCAATCACCAGCAGGCGCGCCGCCAACTTGAGGCCATCGCGCGGACTGAAATGCTCTCCGGCGGTCTCGTTGGAGACTTCCGAGAAACGGCGGATGAGTTCCTCGTAGATGTCACCCATATCGGCGTTGCTCACCGAGGCAGGGCTCAAGTCAATCTTTGGACTGCAGAAGCGCTCGACTACAAGGAACAGCAGGTCGTTGTCGTCCAGGTCCTTGATGACCTCGAAGATTTTGAACTTGTCGAAGATATCTGCGATCTCGGGCGAAAACGAGGTCACAAACTTGGTGAGGTTCTCGCGGATGCCGTCCGCGTCGTTGAGCAGGCTGCTCATGGTGAATTCGCTCGTATTGTAGAAATCCACGCCTGCAGCTTGCTTGAGCATGGTGTCGCGCAGAGCCTCGGGCAGGGGCTTCGCCGCCGCCTCAAGCACGGCCTGCTTGGTGGGCTCAAGCACCACGTCGAGGCGGCGCATGACCGTGAACGGCAGGATGATGTCGCCGTACTCGTGCTGTTTAAAGCTTGAGCGAAGCAGGTCGGCGGTGCCCCAGATGAAGCTCGAGATCTCGGAATGATTCATGCTGCGCACGCCCTTCTCGTCTGCCGTGATGTACATACCGATACTAGCAGAGCGTATCGGGCGACAGTGATTGAGCTTTCGCCATCTGGGGCGGATCGGCCTAGCGGAGCTTGCTCGGCTGCTTATGCCCGCGCGTGACCGCCGAAAACCGCAAGATTCATGCCATCGAGCGCGGCATCGATGCGAGCGACTTCCTCAGCCGTAAGCGATACCTGGGCGGCTTCAAGGTTCTCCCGCAGGCGCTCGGGCTTGCGGCTACCCGGAATGGGGATGATCCACGGCTTCTTGCAAAGCATCCACGCGAGCGAGATCTGAGCCATCGTCGCATTCTTTTCGCGCGCAAGATCGCCGAGAAGCCCGAGCACCGCGCGGTCCTTCTCGTAGCCCTCGGGCGTGTACTGAGGCATGCCGTCACGATAGTCCTGCGCACCCTCGAACTTCGTCTTCGGACTATACGCGCCGGTCAAAAAGCCGTTCGCCATGGGGCTGAACGCCACGAGCACCACATTGAGCTCCTCGAGCACGGGGAAGAGCGGCTCGTGCCAGCGCGCGAGCATGGAGTAGCGGTTCTGGACGGCAGCCACGGGGCACACCGCATCCGCTCGCCGCAAGTAATCCTCGTCCACCTCCGAGATGCCCCATGCGCGGATCTTGCCTGCCTGCATGAGCTCGGCCATAACGCCGGCAACTTCCTCAGGCTCCACGTTAGGATCGATGCGATGCTGGTAGTAAAGATCGATGCAATCGATGCCCAGACGGCTCAGGCTGCCGTCGATGGCGCGACGGATCGTCTCGGGCCGCGAGTCAACGGATAGCGTCTTGTCTGGGTTGTGGTGCACGCCGAACTTGGTTGCGATAACCACCTGATCGCGCACGGGACGCAGGGCCTCCCCCACCGCGACCTCGTTGTAAAGCGTCTCGCCCGCCGCGTTCTCGCCCACGTAGCTCTCGGCCGTATCGAAGAACGTGTAGCCCATCTCGAACGCCTCGCGAATCACGCGGGCAGCAGCGGGCGTATCCATCGCGTCGCCGCTTGCATGAGTGAGCCCCATGCAACCGAGCCCCAGCGGAGACACCTCGATACCGCTTTTGCCAAGCACGCGCTTCTTCACGTCTACCATGTATGACCTCCTTGTTCGGTAACGGAATCGGTTTTCATTGTCCGGAGGAGAAATGGCGGCGCACACCGCATTCTGGGCATGTTGGCATGCACCGCGCGCATAGCGGGGCGGCCGCGCTCCTTTGCGCACCGTTTTCTCCCCGGTAAAAAAAGCTCGAGGCTCGAGTCGGAAGGTTTTTACCGGTGAGCCGAGTAGGCCGAGCTTCCGGTTCCACGCGACCTGCTCTTTTGCTGGCTCGCGCAAGGCGTCTACTCGGAGGATCACGAATAACCTTCCGACTCGAGCCTCGAACATTCTGTGCGGCGTGAGACAGTTGTGCCAGGTTAAATTGTCTCAGAGACAGATGTGCCAGGTTAAACTGTCTCATGCTGTCTCGCAGACTGGCCTTGTTGCGAAAAGAGACAGTTTAACCTGGCACATCTGTCTCATTCAACGCCGCCGTCTACCTGCAGCAGCCTGCGTAGGTTGTCGCGGAAGCGCTCGCGATCCTCATCGGTGAAAGCCGCGGGTCCCTTGGTGCGGCCCCCTGCGCGTCGCACTTTCTTTTCCTCGTGCCGAATAAACAGCTGCATGTCGATGGCCTCTTTGCGGTAAACGTGTCCGCGCACGCCGATTGCCGCCGCGCCACGCCCAAGCGCCATGCTCGCCAAGCCAATGTCCTGCGTGGCCACGATGTCACCCGGCTCCAGGCGCTCCGCGATGGCAAAATCCGCCGCGTCGGCTCCAACGCCAACGGCAAGCGTCTCCACCCAGAAGCCCCTGTTGGCCTCCATCGGCGAGCGCGGGTCGTCGGGGCGCACGTGCCGTTCAAGATTCTGCGTGGTGTTTCCCGCGACGACCACGGGCACGTGCGCCTTTCGTGCCAGCGCAAGGGCATCGCGCGTGACCGGGCAGGCATCAGCATCGATGAACAAGGTAGCCATGAACCCTCGCATTCGGAACGGCGGCTTCGGGCGGCAATCGAGTACCCGGTGCTAGAGTACCACGCCGCGCAACAAGACCGCCGGCCGAAACGGCCCCGGCACCCCTTCGCCATGTTAGTCTGCCGCGCTAAACGAGGGCGGCGCCGAGGGCGCGGCACGCGTCGGATGCCTCCTCGTCGGGATAGTCCTTGGCAATGACCGTCTCGCTCACGATGATGCCCGCCGCCTCCGCGCGCTCACGCCAAAGGTCCATCCATTCACCCTCGGCCCAATCGTAGCTACCGAACAACGCCACCTTTCTGCCGGGCAGCGCCGGTTCGACTGCATCCCACATGGGCTCGAATTCCTCGCTTTCAAGCTCCTCCGCACCCATTGCCGGGCAGCCAAAGGCAAAAGCATCGTAGGCATCGAGCTCTTCGACCGAGAATTCTGTCGCCTGAATCACAGTAGCCTTACCGCCTGCGGATTGTACACCCTCAGCTACGAGGTCAGCCATGGCCTCGGTGTTTCCCGTTCCACTCCAAAACACGACCGCAACGTTACTCATGTTGTTTCCCTTCTTTGGGCCATAGGCCCGTCGTCTCCCTAGGTCCGTAGGACCCAATAAACCTAACCACGCGCGCCAAGTCGCATTGAGCTAAGCCCCTCCACGCCCCCGATAACGACAACCGGCTGCGATGTCTACCGCTGTGCTTCCACTTCGTCGCAGCCGTACGCACCGTCGCGTACATCTTCGGTAGCGCGCAAACAACTTCGCTGCCGCCCGAGGGTCGCCGTAGACCTTCCAGCATCCGCAAAATCGGAACTTACGGCCCCGATGTCGCACGAACCCCTCAACATCCTCGTAGGGATAGCCCAAGAAGAAGCCAATCTCGTGGGGGAGCTTTTCCGCAGCAAACCTTCGCGCAAGATGCGCGAGCAGCGCGTCGAGGAAGGTTTCTCGCATCCCAGCAGTTAATGCACTGTCGAGAACGGGATATCCTAGGCTCGCCAGCACCGCAGCTGTACGCGCATCGCGCAGATGCGAAACGAGCAAATTCGGACGATATGCAAGCACGATGGCGCCAAACGCCCGCCAAGCGATCACGCGCACGCGTACGCCATATGGGCCCAGCTCCCTATCGAGCCCACTCACAAGAAGGCCAAGCTCTTCCCGCCGCTGCTCGGTTATCGTGCAGGGACAAGGTTGATCGACGTAGCCATGCTCGCCATCGGCTGCACGTGGCTGGCTCCAAGACCCCGCACAGCCGTCGGCACATGCCTGGTTGAATGGCTCCTCGCAACCCGCAGCGCGACACCAGACGCGAGCATCCTCAAAAGCATTGGCCGACGGGGCCTGCACCTCATCGTCCGAAAAGCGCCCCGAGAAGGTAAACATGTTCGCCGGTTTCACGCCAAGCAGCGTCGGCGCGCACATGCGCACGACCGAGTCCTCAAGCTCCTCATCTGTAACCTGCTTCATCATGCTGCCTCCCGTGGCGCATCGTTTCAGGCAATAAGTTATCTATATTTAACTTTCCGACCAATACTTATGACACTACGATGCTCCTCTGCAATAAGTTTCCATAAGTTTACTTTTTGAATTGAGCGCGGAAACCGGGATCCATCACGCTATCCCCAGCGCCCATTCCGCCCTATCTCATTGGACAGCTACGATACAGTCGTAGCGAACGCTCTTGCCTGCAAGGGAATAGCTCGGCTTGACGCCGGCGAGATGCGGTCCCTTGACCGGGCGCTTGACGACCACCTTGCGCGGATGCGCCGCCAAAGCTGCGCGCATGAGCGCCTCCTGGTCGTCGCACGGATGCTCGAGGTAGTGGATGAGCTGGAATTTCTTCTTTACTGCTGCGCTCTTTCTCCGTTCGGGAAACATAGGGTCGAGATAGACCACATCGGGTGCCGGATCGATCGCCGGCATGGCTTCGACGCTGTCGGCGCCCACGAGATGCATGCGTGACGCGGCATCGGCAAGCTGCGGATGCTCCCGCGCGCGGCGCAGGCTATCGGCCAGGAGCGCGGCGATAACCGGATCACGCTCGAAAAGCATCACCTCGAAGCCGGCAGCAGCGAGCAACAGCGCATCTTCGCCCAAGCCCGCCGTCGCGTCGACAGCACGCAGAGGGCTTTCGCCCACCTGAGCGCCCTTGATGCGCGCGGCACGAACCAGCAGTTCGCGATTGAGCCGCCCGGCCTTGAGGCGCGGAAGCATCACGGCCAGATCCGCGCGCATGCTCAGCCCACCACGCTGCAGGGACACGCCATCCGCATCAAAGCGAACGACGAGATCGGACGAATCGATGGCACGCTCATCGTAGAGCGGCACCGCGCCGATTTTGGCGCCCAGACGCTCAGCAGCATCCTCATCGGCACCGGGGAGCACCAAGATGCGAACGAGCGACAGGGCGGCATCCGCGGGATCCGCCGGTGCAGACGCATGGGCATTCCGCTCTGCAAACGCCTGCGCGCCATCGCAACCATGCAGCGATGTTCGCCGAAAGCTATCTCGCTCGTCCATTTCTTCCCCTTTCGCCTTGGCAATTCAGCATACCGCACCGTCTGCGGCGCGGCTTGCTCTTATTCCTCGATCCCCGCTATGCCCTCGAGCCGCACGGCAACCAACCGCGCGCCCTGCCCGGAGCCCATCGTTCTCACCAGCACCCATTCGTCATCGACATCTTCTACCACGCCCTCGATCTGAGAGCTGTTCGCAACGAAGTGCACTTCGCCAAGCAAAAGCCGGCAGCGGGCGCCTTTGCGCGCACGCAGCTCCGCCGCGAGCCCCGCAGACCTGCGCGCCTCGACATCGGGGTGCGTCGCCTTGCGGAGGTCGCGCTTCGTGGGCATCGAGAGCACGAGGTAGATGACGAAGCCAAAGATGAGAATCGCCATCGTATAGCCAAAGGGAATGAAGCTATCCATGCGCTACGCCTCCCTTGTGGGTCCATGCGGCGCGCGCGAGCCGCCGGCGAGGCGTTCCTCGATCGCTATCGAGCACACGTCGTTGAGGTCGATGAGGCGAATCACGCGCTCGCTTTCCACGCGCGGCGAACCGAACCGCGCGCGCTTGACCGTGCAGGACACGCGCAGCCACGCCGAGCTCACATCGAGCAGCTCTACATCTTGCTGCACCCCATCAACAAGTTCCAGCGTCGCAGCCCGCCCCATGAGGCCCCTAAGCACGTGCAGGTCGCGCGGGGCATCATGCGCCCCCGTACTCACGACATCGACCTCGTCGGACACGAGGTCATCGAGCGTCACGCCGTAGAGTCGCGCAAGCTCAGCAGCCTTGTCGAGCGCTGGAGACCCCTGGCCGAGCTCCCAATTGCTTACCGTCTGCCGCGTTACCCCGATGGTTGCGGCGACCTCCTGCTGGCTCATTCCCGAACGCCGCCGCAATAGCGCCAGTTTATCGTGAATCATCGCTCTCCCCTGCCCGAGCCTGCCTGCTCCCCTATTGTCGCTAATGGCACGAGCCTTGCCTAGCAAATCGCTTTGGCGCATGCGCAAATCGAGCTGGCGCGGCGCCTACCGGCCTGTCTGACCGCATAGCGCCTACGAGGCCTCCGTATGAGACGGTTCGGCCTTCTTCCAGTCCCGGTGCTTGCTGCCCCAGGTGCACATGGCATCGAGCACCTCCATGAGCGACGCCCCGCGCTCGGTAAGGCCATACTCGACCTTGGGCGGAATCTGCGGGTACGCCTCGCGCCACACCAGGCCGTCGGCTTCGAGTTCCTTGAGGGCGCGGCTGAGCGTTTTGTCCGAAACCGTCTTGAGGTAACGACGCAGCTCGTTGAAGCGCACCGGCTGGAATTCCATCAGGCAATACAGGATCACCATCTTGTACTTGCCCTGGATGAGGGAGAGCGTATACGAGAAGCCCGTCTGCTCGAAGTCCGCGTCCTCAATACACGCCCATGCATCGCGGCACGCTCTCTCTTCTACGCGTTTCTCCATATCCCGCCCTTTACTATCCAAATGGTAAGTACCTGTCATAAGTTTCGGTACTTGCTTTGATTTGTGTTCAAGCGTATCACAGAAGCAGCGGCAGTTACGCCGCCGCCAATCCCTAGTGAACGGAGGAACCGTGAAGAAGGACCTGGGCGTACAGCCTGCGATTTACCCTATGCCGGTGCTTATGATCGCCACCTACAATGACGACGACAGCGTCGACGTCATGAACATGGCGTGGGGCGGTATCTGCGCGCGCGACATGGTGGCGCTCAACATCAGCCGCGGGCACAAGACCACCAAGAACATCGAGCAGCGCGGTGCATTCACGCTGAGCATCGCGGACGTGGCCCATCTGGACGAAAGCGACTACTTTGGCATCGCGAGCGGAAACAAAGTGGCCGATAAGTTCGAGCGGACGGGCATGACCGCCACCAAGAGCACCCGCGTGGACGCACCGGTGGTGGACCAGTATCCCATCACGCTCGAATGCAGCGTGGTCGAAATGCAGGAGCAACCCTACGGCCTGCGCGTGCTGGGCAAAATCGAAAATGTGCTGGCCGACGAGGCGGTGCTCGACGAAGAGGGTAAAGTCGACCCCGCAAAACTCGGCGCGTTCGCCTTTGACCAGTTCCAGAGCGGATATTTCGCCCTGGGCGAGAAGGTTGGCCAGGCCTGGGACAGCGGCAAGCGGCTCGTGTAGGAAGCTATGCCGGCGAGGCGCTGCCATTGCTAGGACGTACATCACGAGGACGTATTGCGTCGCCCTGATGCGCTTTTTCGCAGCAGGCCCCATTTTTCTGGCAGTTATTTCAGATATGCGCGATTGACTTGCGTAGCTGTCGCTGTAAAACACCGAGACACCCACAGAACGATGATAAAACCGCAGGAAAGCGGCACTCGAAACTGACAGCTTGGTCCATTCTTGCGCCTTTGCGCCACTTCGCACGCCCGTCAATCGCGCATATCTGAAATAACTGCCAGAAAGAACCCGAGCATCGAGAAAAAACATTGGCTTTGTCGCAACGCATCGTTGATTTCCAGCGTCTTCCCATGCGAAGGGGCGAGAATCACAGCGCGTTCTTTTGACCTATCGTGCGCATTGTGACAGCAAAACTTCGCACAACCATGCCCTATGCGTTCTTTGGCGCTTTGCCGCCGACCGAAGCTCCTGCATCCCGTTCGCGACGCTTGCGCGCGACCGCATCTCCGACCGCCTTGCCGCCGGCAGCCGCAAGCTTGCCTCCTGCCGTAGCTGCCGCCGCAATTCCTTTGCCCGCAGCTCGGGCCGCCTTTTCTGCCACTACGGGCGCTTCCCGCGCCGCTGTCTTCGCGATTTTTCCCGCTTCTTTTTTGGCGGCGCTGCCAAGCTTTTCTGCAGCAGCATCAAGCTTGCGCTCCACCTTGGTCGGCTTGCGGCCTGAATAGGTGCGCTGCCCCTTGCTCGCCAGCGCCACCCCGCAAGCAATGACCGCCACGCCGGGACCAGGCAGCACGCATAGCGGGACACCAATGGCTGCCACAGCAATGCCTGCAATCATTTGAGAGATTCCCTTTGCTTTCTCTCGCTTCGGCTGCGAGTGATGCCCTTTTCTTGTTTGCGGATTCGTTGCCTCGTTGCCCTCGGGCATGCCTTTGGTCTGCACGGAAACTCCCTTTGCGTTCGTATCTTAGCAGCGCTTTTTCCCGAAGGTGTGCAGACTATACACCGCTTGCACTCAACCACGAACAAAGCGCCCCGTTGGCCGAGCGCCTCGCGTGCGCCGCCATGGCCCACGCGCCCGGCCGACTCACGCGTCTCGTGTGTGCCATCCCAGCTTCACGGCGATACGACGCCCCAGCCTCTCACGCCTCGCGAGCCTCACGCATCCGCCCGCTTCATGTAAAGCAGCGGAAACGGATCGCCTTGCGTGTCGGTATCCGTTCTTCGATAAGTCACGAAGCCCATATGCTCGTAAAACCCTATGGCCTGCGGATTTTGCTCGTTGACCGAGAGCTCAGTAACGCCGAGAAGCTCTGTTGCGCGCTCAAGCAGCAGCCGGCCGACGCCCGAACCCCGTGCATCGTCCGCAACGAAGAGCATCTCGAGAAACGCGCCGTCGGTTCCGGCAAATCCCACCGGCGCACCGCCCCGGCGCGCCACAAGCAGATGAGGAACCTCCGCTATGGCCTGCGGAACCATGCCACGCAAGCGCTGAATGTCCGCCTCGGCCAGAAAGGCGTGCGTCGCACGGACAGACCCTTCCCATATGTCGAGCAACCGGGCGACGAGCTCGCTCGACGGGCGCTGTTCCTCCCCAACGGTTATGCCCCGGCGCTCGAGCGCAAGCAGCGCCCGCTTGCGCCAGAGGCCGCCGGCATATCCTGTGAGCGAGCCATCCGCCCCCGTCACGCGATGACACGGCACGATGAGCGAGACAGGATTCCTGCCCACCGCCGCGCCAACCGCGCGGGCAGAAGTTGGCGCACCGCGATGCTCTTCGATGCTCTGGGCAAGCTTGCCGTACGTTGTCGTCTCGCCATACGGGATACGCTGCAATGCCTCCCAGACCATTCGTTGGAACGGCGTACCAAGGAGTTCAAGCCGAAACAACTCGCCAGCCGGCGCCCTCAGCCCCGGGCCAGCGGGCGCGCCCGCGCACTCCTTCGGCATTTCACCTGCTAAATATGACTCGAGCCATGCTTGCGCGAATTCGAAAACCGGCAACCCTGGAGCATCCGCCGCATCGGCTGGCAAACCCGCACCGCAATACGCCTGCCCCACAAACCACAAACCCGTGAGCGCCGCGCCGTCGCTTGCCAAGAGTATGTCGCCCAGCGGCGACGGGCACACCGTCTTGAACTGCATATACGCCTCCCTTGTCGCCTTCAGTCTACCTTGATGGATAGATCGGCACACCGAACAAGCGCCGCCTATGCAACGATCTGGAAGAATGCAAGCCGGTTGAGAACCATTATCCGGCAGATAAATCCTACTCAACGCATCCGAAAGCGCCGCGGCCGTTAGCCCTCAGATGAGCCGCGAAGCGCACTGGGCAGCGTCTCGAGGTTGAAAGGCTTTGGCGCGGGAAGGTCCGCCTCTGTTTGAAAGCCCACCACGATGCGCCTCCCCGCAAAAAGCCTGCGCCCACGCGCAGCGATTGCATCGCGCGCCGTTTGAGAAAGCGGGCGGAATTCCGTGATGGACAGGCGCTTGCCCACAAGCTTCCAGCGCGCGCAGGCGCGGCCGCGATAGAGCACGATGGGAAAGACGATGCCCGCTCTGTTGGTGATGTGGGGCAGGTCCTCGGTGCGAGCAAACCGGGATCGGTTGCGGTATCCCAGCACGAGCTGGTCAAAGCCCGCCAAGTACACGCATCCGGGCATGCGCGCCTCGGGGTCGAGGTCTCCAAGATAGAAGAGCTCGACGCCGTCGCATGTCACCCTGCGCAGCGACAACCCGGCGCGGCGCACGAGCCCCGCCACCTCGCTCGATGGATACCCAAGAAACGCCGCACAGTCCGCTATGGTCGCCGGGCCAAAATGCTCGAAGTATCGACGGACGAACATCGCTCGTGCCTCGTCTCGAGGCATCCATACGGGCTCCTCGGGAGGGAGCGTGAAGCGCTTGGACGTGCCCGCCTCGTACACGAGCATGCCGCGGTCGCACATCTCCTTAAGCAAGCCGCCCCATCCGTTGAAGATGCGCGGCACGAGCTCCGGGGCCATACCGGCAGCCACGCAGGCCCGCTTGAGCTCCTCGCGTTCTCCCATGCCTGCAGCAGCTCGCTCCCGGATAACATCGGCCCAACGTTCGACCTCGTTCAGCGGGATACCCCAGCCATGCCATGCCTCGGTAAGCGAGCCCGTATTGCCGCGCGCCGAGAGGTGCAAGCCAAGCTCGCTCGCTGGCACCACATGGATGGTGCCGCGATGCGACCAGATCTTGACAAGTCCCCGGTCCCAGCCGTCCTCGGTGTAGTCTCGCGCCCGAATGCGCAGCGCCTCGCGCGGACCGGTGGCAAACTGGGCCTGTAGGCCGCAGAGGTCCGACACGACCTGGAGCTGGGTGGCGCGCTGCAGCACATGATGCCGAGCTAAGGACTGCGCGAGCAGCTCTTTCTTGGTAAGGCTCGTCATGGGCGCCTCCTCACACGTAAGATATGGCAAGCTTATAGCAGAAGCGGCATGCCGCAATCTACGAAGACTCCGCTCGGGAGGAAGCACATGAAGACCTTGTATCTCATCGGCGGCACCATGGGGGTGGGCAAATCGACGGTCGCTCAGCGCCTGCGCGATGCGCTCCCCGCCGCCGTGATGCTTGATGGCGATTGGTGCTGGAGCGCAGACCCCTTCATCGTGACGGACGAAACGCGCACGATGGTGCTCGACAATATCTGCCACGTGCTCGGCAACTTCTTGCGTTGCAGCGCCTATGAGAACGTTGTGTTCTGTTGGGTGATGCACGAGCAGGCGATTATCGATGCGATACGCGCGAACCTTCCTCTTGCGGAAACCGGCTGCCGTGTCGTGAACATATCGCTCACCTGCTCGGAAGCGGCGTTGCGCGAACGGCTGGCACGCGACGTTTCCGCTGGCAAGCGCACAGACGACGTTATTGCACGAAGCGTTGCGCGCTTGCCGCTTTACCCTACCCTAGACAGCACGCTTATCGATACCACCGCGCTCACGCCAGAAGAGGTTGCAGAGAGAATCCTCTCGATCAGCCCCCTGCTTGGTAACAGCGCTTAGGACTTTGCCGAGAGATTGACCGGGAATTCCAGTGAGAAACTGGCAGGCTCAAATCTGCTACGCGCTGAGCAGGCGCCGGTAGATCGCGGCATCCTCGTCGAGGAACACGTTGAAGATGACGCGCAGGCAAGCAATTGGATGCGCGCCAAGCCACGCGCGAACGGTTCGCACGGCGATTTGCGCCGCTTCATCGCACGGGAAACCGAACACGCCCGTGCTGATGCAACAGAATGCAATGCTGCCGAGCCCCTCGCCTTAGCAAGCAGCCGCCCATGCGTCGCGCGACAAGCACATGCAGTGCTCCACGCGCCGCTCGCCGAGCAAGGGCACGTCGCATTCCGCGCTGCGTTGGTACGCCATGCCCAAGCGCTCCATCACCCGGTGGGAGCGCTCATTTCCCTCGTAATAGCAGGCCCAAATTGCCGAAAGCCCCAGCTCGGTAAAGCCGTATCGAACAAGCTCGCGGGACGCCTCCGTAGCAAGTCCCTTGCCCCAGAACGGCACACCGAGCCAATAACCCAGCTCGGCCTCTCCCTCGCCTGCAGCGCTCGACGCCTCCGCCGGCGTAAGGCCAACGCAGCCAACCAATGCGCCGCCATCTTCAAGAAACGCGGCGAAGCAATAGGGCGCGGACAGCACGTCTCGAATCACCTGCCGGCTCTCATCAACGCTCGCATGCGGCGCCCAGCCCGCCGGCGGCCCTACCCGCGGATCGCGCGCGAGCTCGAAGAGGGCGGGCGCATTATCGACGTTCCAAGGACGCAGCAGTAGGCGCTCGCTGCGCAAGGCCGTACAATCATCGCAAGACGAGGCACTTAGTGCGGGGCTAGGCACGGGAGCCCTCCTTTGCAAGCTGAAGTTCGACCTCTGCATCTAGATCGGCAATCGTTGTCTCGCTCAGCCGTTGTTCGAGCGCATGCTGCGCCGCAGCAACCTCGCCATCGAGCACCGCATGCACGTTGCGCCCCACCGGGCACTCCGGATTGGGATTGGCGTGGAAGCTGAACAGGTCGCCCTGCACGCAATCGACCGCCCGGTACACATCGAGCAAGGTGATGCGCTCCGCAGGGCGCGCAAGCGTAGCACCGCCCACACCCGCCTCGACCAGCACGATGCCCGCTTCCTTGAGCTGCCCGAGCGTCCTTCGAATGACGACCGGATTCACGTTCACGCTCCCCGCGATAAACGCCGAGGTCACTTTCTGCGAGCCCGAGAACCGCGCGATGCACAGCAAGGTGTGCACCGCGATGGTGAAGCGAGAAGAGATCTGCATGGCCGTACCTCCGAATTCTGCGAAAAGCAGTGGCGTCACCGCGCCGCGCCTCGTTGTATACATCAAGTGTACAACACACGGAGCGGTAGTCCGGCGCGGGACGGCTATTTGGAACGAGGCGCACGATGCGGGGGGCCAGCCCGCCATTCGGCTCGGAGGGCCGCCGCTCGGCACGGCCAGCCCGCCATTCGGCACAAAACGCGCTAGGGAAACGCTGATTTCATCTTAGGGGCGATCGCGATTTCAGCTTTTGGGCACTTCGGGGCGGAGGGCCCGGGTAGCCGCGCCGCTGCTGGGAGGGCGCCGGCCGCCTGAGCTGCGCCTTTCCCTTCCCCTCGCTTTCCTCTACCCGCCCGCCGCGTCGGGAAGTGCCCAAAAGTTGAAACCTCGCGGGACGGACAGCTCCGGTGCCCAATAATCAGCGTTTCCTAGCGGCTCTCCTGGCGCCCGCCCGGCAGAATCAGGTTGAGCAGAATGCCCGCAAGTGCCGAGGTGGCCATGCCGGGAAGCGTGTAGTCACCGATGGGAATCGAGATGCCCGAGGTCTCCATACCCACGCCCACGATGATGACGACCGATGCGATCATGAGGTTGCGGTTGACGTCGAAATCAACCTTGTTGGAGACGAGCATGCGCAGGCCGTTCGAGGCGATGAGGCCGAAGAGCAAGAGGCACACGCCGCCCATGACCGGGCTCGGGATGGACTGGATGAGCGCCGCCAGCTTGGGGCAGAACCCGCCGATAACGAGCGCGAAGCCGCCTGCATACCAGAAGATCTGCGTGGAATACACGCGCGTGACGCTCATGACGCCGATGTTCTCGGCATAGGTGGTGGTGGGAGGGCCGCCCAGGAAGCCGGAAATCATGGTGGAGATACCGTCGCCCGCGAGCGAGCGCGGCAGCATCTCGCGGTAATCCTTGCCCACGATCTCGCCCACGGCAAGCAGGTGGCCGATGTGCTCGATCACCACGACGATGGCCACAGGAGCCACGAGCGCAATGGCGCCCACATCGAAGCGCGGAGTGGAGATGTTCGGCAAGCCGATCCACGCGGCCTCGGCCACGGGCGCGAAGTCCACGAGCCCGAGCGGGACCGACACCACATAGCCCACGATGATGGCCAGAAGCACCGGAATGGTGCCGAAGATGCCTCCCATGCTGGAGAACACCACGGCTGCAACGAGCGTGATGGCGGCAACGATGGCTCCCAAGCCATAGAACGCCGACGTTCCATCGGGGAGGTCCTGCATGAAGGCCATATCGACCGCCGTAGCCGAAAGCCCCACGCCGATGACCACCATCACCGACGCCACGAGCACCGGCGGCAGCAAGCGGTCGATCCAGCCGGTGCCGGCAAGCCTAACGATGCCGGCAACCGCCAAAAACACGAGGCCCGCGACCACGACACCGGACATGGCGGCGTCGAGCCCCTGCGTGGCGCCCACGGCGAGGATGGGGCTGATGAAGGCAAAGGAGCTGCCCAGGTAACTGGGGATCTTGTTGCCCGTAACCAGCAGATAGCAGATGGTGCCGATGCCCGAGCACATGATGGCCACGTTGGGATCGAGCCCCGTGAGCACGGGCACGAGCACCGTCGAGCCGAACATGCTCATCATATGCTGGATGCCTAGCGGGATGGCGCGACCAACCGACACGCGGTCGTCGACGCCGATCACTTCACGTTCATGTGAACTCATGCAAAGCCCCTCTCAGTCGGTGCCATCATTCTCGCATACGGCGCGCCCCCGAGGCGCCCGCCCCGTGCTCTTAGCAAGATTGGAAACACGTTCAAACTGCCGCATGAGGTACTCGTAGTTTTCCACGCGGTGCGGCAGCGTGCACGCGCTGCAATCCTTGATATCTCCGATATAGCTGAAATTGCCCCCGCAGGTGCTGCCCAAGCAGTAGAGCGGGCAGAAGCAGAATAAGCAATTGAGCTGCTCGGCGGGCATATCGTGGCACGGATAGAATTCGCATGTCGTATGGTTGAAGAACTTGTAGTGCTGGGTCGCGGGCCAGTCGCCGGACGCAGCGGGCCGGTCGCCGCGATCGGCGGGTTGCCCGACAGGCAAATCGTCCATGTGCCCTCCTCATGCCATGGCACCCAACATGAGGACGCCCTCGTCCATGCCATTGTAGCGCGCGTACACCAAACTCGTGAATCGTAGACACCGGGTGTTCGCGAGTCATGCACCAAATCGAGGTCCGCGGGGCGCCGCATGGTTCGCAGACACCCGGTTCCCGCGAACCATGTGAATCGTAGACACCGGGTGTCTACGATTCACGCTCTACGGTCCGTAGGTAGCGCCCGGCCGAATCGGCGTACATAATGAGCGGTGCCGGCACCAATCGAGCGACCGTCATACCTCGACGCACTCCATGACCACACAACACGAAAGGATGCCATGAGCACCTACATCACTGCAGATACCATCCGAACCCTGCGTGAACAGCAGGGACTCACCCAGCGCGCCCTTGCCGAAGCCGTCGGCGTCACCGACAAAGCGGTTTCCAAGTGGGAAAGCGGCCGGGGTCTTCCCGACATCTCGCTCATCGAATCGCTCGCAGCAGCGCTCGGGGTGTCGGTAGCCGAGCTTCTCACGGGCGATGTGCGCCAAAACGCCAACCGCGCCGGCAACATGCTTCGCTCTCGCTTCTACGTTTGCCCTATCTGCGGCAACGTTGTCCATGCCCTTGGCGAAGGATCGTTTTCCTGTTGCGGAAGCCAGCTGATTTCCCAGGAAGCAGAGGAGCCCGACGAGCACCATAACGCCACCGTAACCTGCCTCGACGGATCGTGGCATGTGCTGATCGACCACAACATGACCAAGCAGCACTACATCAGCTTTATCGCCTACGTAACCTCGGGCGGCATCCAGCTCACCAAGCTGTATCCCGAGCAGGAGGCAGAGGTCCGCATCCCCGCAAACGGATCGGGATACCTTTACTTCTTCTGCAACCAGCACGGCCTGTTCCGCATGCGCACCCCGCGCCGCCGCTAAGGAATCGCTGGCTTTGCCATCGAGGGTGAACGGGATTGCAACTTTTGGGCACTTCGCGGCGATGGGCTCGAGTAGCCGCGCCGCAGCCGGGAGGGCGCAGGCCCTCTGAGATGCACTTTTTCCTCCGCCCCGTTCACCCGTACCTGCCGTGCGCGCGGGGAAGTGCCCAAAAGTTGAAAACTCGACGGCAGTACGCCCCCGACTCGACGGCAGTACGCCCCCGACTCGTCTGCCAGGCGTCTCCGGCGCCCGGCAGACGGCACTTCCCGAGGGAATCGCTGACCATTGCTCTTGGCGCGCCGCGGCGGCGATCCCTCCGATAAACCCAATTTCCCCACCGCGCATGTTCGCGGCATGCGGACTTCCCGGCTACGCCCTCGGACGGGCGCGCCCCAAAGCAAGCCCCACTGCCGTGAAGGCGACGGCAAAAAGCAAGGTAACGCCCACATCGGTTCCCATGCGCAAGAGAAGCTCTTCGGTAATCGAGGGAGAGGTCAACGCAGCGGCGACGGCATCGTTTGTCCAGTACGCGGGCGAAAAGAGCGCGGCTGTCTGAACGGCGTTGCCCAAAAGCGCTATAGGCACCCACGCCCCTCCCAAAAACGAGGACACCATGCCTCCAAGGTTACCCAGGGCATTGAGCCCTTCCTCACGAAATCCCAGCTGAGAGAGCACGAAGGCGAACGCGAGCGGAACAAGGGAAAAGGCGAGCATCGCGCCGAGTGCGAGCGCAATCTGCACTGCGCCCACACCGTTGGCAAGCGCCCCGCTCGAGATGACTCCCACCGCGCTCGTGAGCGCCCAGACGCACAGCACGAGCGCCAGGCATGCTACGAGCACTCCGGCGCTCAAACGCCACGGGCGCGTGGGCGACACGAGCATGCGCCGGCGAACATCCTGCTCGCTCATCTTGGTGAGCACAAGGCCCACGCAGACCACAATTGAGCACACGATGGTGTATGTGCTGAAGCTCAAGTACGCGCCAAGCGGGTACGAAGGCCCTCGCGACGACGAAACCCCGATCACCTCGGTATCGGCTCGCTCGGCGGTCGCAGCGGCAGCAAGCTCCGCAATCTGCGAAACGTCCGCCTCGGGCTCCAGCGCTGCAGCTGCCCCGGCCAGTTGGACCCACTGCACCGCCTGTTGCTCAGCCAGCGCAGACGCCTGCGTGTAGCCGCCGTACGCGACCTCGACCTTCGGGAGCTCCTCCCCCGCACGCGCCGCCGCCAGGCAATCCGACCCGAAACCCTCCGGAACGATGACCACCGCGTCAACCGTGTTGGTGGCAAGCGCATCTTGCAGGGCGTACTCATCATCTGCCACGTCCGCGACGTTGTGCATGTCCGCAAGATAGGTCTCAAGCGCCTGCGAGAGCGCCGAACCGTCGCGATCGACCACCGCCAAGTTCGCCGGCTCCGCCACATAGGTGGTGCCAGCGGTGTCCACATAGGTAGACCCGCCGGTGAGAAAGATCCCCAGAAGCGAAAGGAATACCACGTAGACACCCAGATATATGGGATGCGCCAAGGCAATGCCAAAGACCGATTTACAGATGCGCATAGCGTTGCCTCCTGAACAACGGCGCCGCGAGCGCGAAGAACACGACTCCCCAAGCGATGCAGGCCGCAAGGCGCGCGGCGAACGGCGCGAGCGATTCGTAGAAGTACAGGCTGTGGAACAGATCGCAAACGAGCTTGGCCGGGTTGATCCACGCGGAGACCGGCACCGCGCGAGCGATGGCGTCGGCGAGCTTCATGGTGGGCTCGCCGTAAAGCCCCGCGAAGATGGAAAGGACGCAGGTGAGGCCCGTAAGGATGCCCGATCCAGCAGAGGCTCCTCCGTGGAGCGGAAGCGAGCCCACCAGCGAGCCGAGCCCCGCCGCCATGAACGCGCTACCGGCGATGCCAACCAGGCAGAGCACCTCGCGCCCCGCGAAGTCGATGTTCACCACGAAGCGGACATAGCAGAAGGCGACCGAGAGGAACGCGACCGAAAGCAGCCATGACCCTGCGAGCGCGCCGGCAAGTTGCCGGACACGGCTCACCCCGGCGATAGAGCGCCGCGCGGCGACGGCCGAGGCAGTGGGCCGGATGTTCGCCACGGCAAGCATGGAGAGCTGCGACGCGAAGAGCGCTGCCATGCCCATGAGGGCGTAATAGTAGCGCACCGTCTCGTCGGGCGTGCCCCGGGTGAGCGACACGCGCTCCGAGCCGGCCTCGAGCGAGAGCGCGCGGGCCACGGCCACGGGGTCGGCGAGCACGGCGGGATCAGATGCGGCAACCTCCTCGATCAGTGCCGCCGACTGCACGTAAGAGCTTGCGAGCGTCTCTAGGATGGACCGATTGATGCCGTAGGACCGGCCGCGTTCACCTTGGTGGGCGTCGGAGGACTCGGGCGCGACCGTAAGGTGCGGAACGCCCGCCTCGTCCACCTCGAACGTGCCGTCTACCTCGCCCTCCTCAAGAAGCGCTCGGGCCTCGGCCGCATCATCTACCTCCCGCACGGCCACAAGCGCGTCGTCACCCGATGCAAGGCCATCGATGACCTGCGAGAACGTTGATTCTTCCCATGCGCCATCTGCTACCACCGCCACGGGCACGGCGTCGACCGTACCGTCGGTGCGCATGCTCGAGAACATGAACATGAACAGCGTTGCCATGAGGATGGGGAACGCCAGCGCCCACACGATCGCCCCCGGCGTGCGCAGGAGCATCTTGACGGTGGCCTTGAACGTACTTCTCATGTGAGCCCCCTAATCGCGCAGTTCGCGGCCGGTAAGCTCGAGGAACACGTCGTTCAAGGTGGGTGGCTCGGCCCAAACGCGCCCGGGCACGATGCGCGCCGCCCCCAACACGCCGAGCACATCGACGAGGTTGTGCGGGCTCGCCTCGCAGCGGACCGTAAGCTCCCCATCGGCGAACGCGGCGTCGATCACATGCGGGAGGGCGCGCAGGCGTTCGAGCACGCGAGCGGGAAGCTCGGAAAGCTCTACCACGATTTTCTCGCCCGTAGATACCATGCGCTTGAGCTCTTCATTGGTGCCCTGCGCCAGCACGCGCCCGCGGTCCATGATCATGATCTGAGAGCAGATCTGCTCGACCTCTTCCATGTAATGGCTGGTATAGACCACCGTTGCGCCCTCGTCGCGCAGGCCCTGGATGCCAGAGAGAATGGCGTTGCGGCTCTGCGGATCCACGGCGACCGTGGGCTCATCGAAGAAGATGAGCTCGGGCTTATGGGCGATGCCGCAGGCGATGTTAAGGCGGCGCAGCAGGCCACCCGAGAGCTTCTTCGGGCGGAACCGCACGTAATCTCCAAGGTCGACGAACTCGATCGCCTCGTCTACCAACGCCCGGCGGCGGGCGCGGTCGCGCACGTAGAGCGAGCAGAAGAAGTCGATGTTCTCGCGCACGGTGAGCTCCTCGAGCACCGCGACCTGCTGCGGCACCATGCCGATGCGCCGCTTGAGGTCGTAGCGCGTGGGCGCCATGGCCTCCCCGAAGAGCTCGATGGAGCCGCGGTCGTAGGTGAGAAGCTGCAGCATGCAGTTGATGGCCGTGGTCTTGCCGCTGCCGTTGGGGCCGAGCAGGCCGAATATCTCGCCCTGTTTGATGGACAGATCGAAGTGGTCGAGCGCAAGCAAATCTCCGTAGCGCTTGACGAGGCCGGTAACACGAACGATATCCACAGGCTCCTCCTCGTGGTCGGGTGACCGGATGGTCGAATGGTCGGATAGGCGGGCGGTTGATGGACGGGCTGGCAATCTTGCGTGGACGCGACGGCGGGCGTGGGCAGACGAAGCCTCGCAGGCGGCGAGCGGGCGCGCGTAACGGGCGCGGCTTCGCAGCCGGCCGTTGCGGCGCCGCGGCGACGCACGAAATCGCAGCCGGCGGATTTCGGCGCTGCGGACAGCGGCCCCGCGTTGCCACCCATAATGCATAAGATCGCTTCCCGCAACTAGTGACAAATGTCACGAAGTATCGTTTTCGCAGGTACATTGATTGTGCTGAGATGCTAGGCCGGCGCGGTCCCACCACCTTTGCTGCGCGACTTCGCGCATTTGCTACTATGGAGCGCATGGAACGAATGACCGACAAATGCGCCGTATTCATCGCCTGCCTCGTGTGCCTGCTCACCGGGGACGCACTCGCGAGCGAGGCGGGAGGGGCCGCGCTGCTTTCTGCGCCGGGCGTTGCCATGGTGCTGCTCGCCATCTCCGCCGCAGCGCTCGAGCACGCGCTCCCCGCACGGCTGCGGGCTGTCGCACCGATCGCCTATGGCGTCGTCGCGCTTGCCGCCCAACCGGGCCTTTACTTCATGCCCCTCGCGCTCTATGACGCCATGCGCGAAATCCACGAGCCGGGCGTTGTTCGCGGCGCGCCGGGCATCGTCGCAGGCTTGCTTGCCGTATCCGTGGTGGCCTGGCACCCGCAGCTTTCGTCGGTTCTCCTCGTCCTCGCTTCATGCGGGCTCGCCGCGCTGCTCGCCCTGCGCACCAACCGCCTGCTCGCGCGGCTCGGCACCTTCAACCGCATACGCGATGACCTTGCCCTCAGGACGCGCTCGCTCCAAGACCGCAACCGCGCGCTCGAGGCCGAACTTAACCATGTACAGCACGCCAGCGGCGCTCCGGAAACCACTGGCCTCTCCACAGCGGGCGGCACGCCTGCAACTGCCGGCACGCCTGCGCGCTCAGCAGGCCTCTCTACCATGGACGCGCCGGCCGAGGCGGATCTTCATTCCGCGGCCTTTGAGCGACCCGCCGCGTTCAGCTGTCTCACCGATCGGGAATACGAGGTCGCGCGCCTTGTGGCCGACGGACTCGACAATCGCGAAATCGCCGCTGCAGCCTATATGGGCGAGGGCACGGTGCGCAACCACATCTCTTCGATTCTCTCCAAAATGCAGCTTAGCAACCGCACCCAGCTCGCCGTGTCGTTCTGGCGCGCCCACTACGAGGCGTGAATCCAAGCCCGCAATCTGCCCCCCGCGCGATTCGCAAGCACCCAATACGTGAATCGCAGACACCCGGTGTTGGCGATTCATTCGCTGCGAACGCACCGCTGCCGCGAGGGTCATTCCCCGCGGCGGAAGGAGCGCGACATGGGCACCGCCACAAGCGCCGTCGCCACCGCCGCCAGCGCAGCGACGAACCATGGGCTCGCAAGGTCGAACGCCGCACCGTACGCTATCTGCCCCGCAGGAGTAGCCAGATTGCCGAACATCATCGCGAGCCCCATCACTTTGCCGGTGAACTCGTCCGGCGTCTCCATCTGCAGATACGACGTCATAAGAATCGACGCAGCCATACAGCACACCATCACCCAGAGATAGCTCGCGAGCATGCCCGCGAACGCAACGTAGGGCTCCCCCGCAACGAGCAGCACAGCCGCCACGGCCCCGATACCTGCCGCCGCAAGCCCAACGAGGCGCGGCGTTGCCTTCACCGTGAAGCGCTCCGGCATGAACACCACGAGCGCGCCGCCCAGAAGCCCGCCCACGGCAAGAGCCCCCTGTGCGATGCCCATAAGCTGGTTCGAGAGTCCAAGCGACTCGGTCACGATATAGGGCGTGCCGATGTTGATGAACGACGAGCCGAAGAGGTTTATCAGCGTGGCGGCGGCGATAATCTGCCAGAGCACAGGTCGCATGCGCAGGAAATGCAGCGCATCGCGGATGTCGCCGGAGGCTGTGCGCAGCACACCCTCGGTCCGGACCGGCGGCTCATACGGAATGCGCACGAATGCAAGCACCAGCGCGCTCGAGACGGCAAACGACACCGCTGCGACCACTACGATGGGTGCCAAGCCAAAGAATCCGAACACCATGCCACCGATTACCGGCCCGCCAATACCTGTAATCATGCTCACCTGGTTTGCGACGGCAGTGGCCTGCGGGATGCGCTCGGTGGGGACCACGAGCGGGAGAGCAGACTGCACGCAAGGATGGTAGATGGCCTGAGCTGCGAAGGCGACCATGAGCACGAACACGGTGATTCCCACGAGGTGCTGAGACCCCGAACAGGCAAGGTAGCCGAGCATGATAAACGCGAGAACGGCGTCGAGCGCGGCCATGACCCCGCGCTTGCGGGTACGGTCGGCAATGACGCCGCCCACCGGCGACAGGGCGATATAGGGAACGAAGCCGGCTGCGACCACTCCCCCGTACAGCGTGCCCGATCCAGTCAGGTTGAGCAGATGGAGCGGAAGCACGAACTGCAGGATCTCAATACCAAGGAGCGAGAACACCTGCGCCACCACGATGGCGCGAAACCCCGGCGTAAGCAAACGGCTTTGGGAACCAGTTTTTGGCTCGTCATGAAGCGCCTGCGGCACCTCGTGCGGAGCCCGCGCTGCCCTGAGCCTTCTTTCCATGATACATTCCTTTCTTTTTCATACATTCGGTTGGTATGTAAACACGGTCGAAAGAAAGCCGCTTGTAGCGGCCTCCTCCCGCGATTACAACCATATGGGGCGGACGCGGTTGCATCCACCAACCACTGGTTGCAAGATGAGATGCTACGAATCCGTCTCCCTGGGGCAACCAGCGGGTTCCTCCCCGGCGCCAGCGGGGCTCGCGGCTGTTCCGGCGGCGGGTTCCTCCCCGACGGCTGCGGCGGTAGCCGGGCTCGCCGCCGTACCCGCAGCAGCCCCCTCCCCGGCCGTCGCTCCAGCAACGGGCTCCTTCCCGACTACCATGCCAGCAGCGGGCTCCCCCACGCCGCCGGCCCAAGGCTCCTTCTGCGCCCAGCGCCAGCTCGCCCAGTCCTCTTCCTCCGCTACCTTCCCAACACGTTTTTGGTCAAGGGATTTCCAGTCGACCAGATCAACACCGACCGCATGCGAAACGCGCAGGAACGTTTGGACGCGGCGCTGGTACGCCTCGCGATCGTCTGCCGGCAACGGGTTGAACATTGGCACGAGCCAGAGATTCGCCAAAAGTATCAGCACTTCGGCCACCTCGCGCGGGTGCTCCGCCGCGATGGACCCATCCGCCATGCCCTCGCGAATCACCGGCTCAACATAGCGGTGCGCCGTATCCATGGCATCAACGAACTCCTGCGCGATGAGGCGCGGGTTCTGAACGGGGTCAGATGAAGGCTTCATCGCGTGCCACATATCGACTGAAGGACCCTCGGAAGACGCCTTGTCGAGAGCGCGGAACTTCTCCAAACCCGTAAGCGAACGGTCGGCAAGAATCGCATCCGATCGCTCGTACACCGGCCTGTTCGCCCTCTCGAACACGGCCTCGAAAATCTCCTCTTTGCTCTTGAAATGATGGTAGACGGCACCCTTGGTAAGGCCCCCAAGGCCATCGACGATATCCGCCATGGTGGTGTGCTCATAGCCCTTCGTATAGAAGAGCTCTTCGGCCACATCGAGAATGCGGCGAACGGTCTCCTCGGGATACTTGTTGCGCGCCATCGACGCCTCCTCTTACGCGGCAAGGCACCTGCATGCCACGCCCCGCTCAAAACCCACCGGGTCTCTTTCGCAATCCGCCCTCACCGGACCTCTCGAGACCCGCCCTCACCGGACCTCTCGCGATCTACTCGCACGTTGTAGCCACATTACATACCATTGGTATGTAAGTGTCAACTGCCATATGCGAACGCCGCGAGCTCTTTCGGCTATTCACCCTAGGAAAACACTGATTATTGGACGCAGGAAGCATCCCGCCAAGAGAGATTTCAACTTTTGGGCACTCGCTCGCACTGCGGGCGAGTACAGGCGAACGAGGGGAAGAGAAAGGCGCAGCTCAGGTGGCCGGCCCCTCCTGGCAACGGCATGGCTACTCGGGCCTTCCACCCCAAAGTGCCCAAAAGTTGCAATCCCGATCGGCCAGAAGATAAAGTGAGAACCGTTCCGTTAACCCGGGCTCACGCCCCGAATGTCGAGCGAAGCGAAGGCCATGCCGCAACATCCCGCCACACACCGGCCCGAGACCCCCATGTGCAAGCCCCTGCCGGCTGATGAAACGCACACACCGGGTGTGCGCGATTCAGGCAACGCGCTAACGCATGATGTACGCCGCGGGGAAAACGATGAAACGCCAACACCGGGTGTGCGCGATTCACGAGAGGGGGCTTTGCGCCGAAGGACGCTCGCCATGCTCGCGGAGCGCGGGCTGCTCATGCAAGCACCTGATGGCACCCGTCGCAACCGCAACCGTAGCCACCAGCACTCCGAACACACGCGTGACGCGCAGCAGCCAAACGTAATAGAGGCAGAACCACTCACCATCTACCACCAACCGGCGTGGCGCGCCGTCGATCCCGAACGCAAGCCGCAAGCACTCATGGATGCCTCTGCACGTCAGCGCGACCTCGTTGCCCTTGCCCACGCCACGCCCGCGGCAGAGGCGGACCAATGCGCCGCCTGGGTTGAACGCGTCTTCCTCCGCATGGGGCTCGGTGTGGTTACCGGCGATGCGTCCGCCCTCTATCACGCCTGGTGCCAAAGCTCCGACACGAGATGCCTTCGCGTGGGTATGATCGTCGCCGTACCCGCACACCCCTATGGCGCGGGTGGACGCTCATGGGGCCATGTTGGTCTTTATCTTGGCGACAGCCGTGTACGGCATTGCACGGACGGACACCTCGCAGACGCTCCGCTCGAGCTGTGGGCGTCGGTATACGGAGTCATGGCCGAACCGCGCTGGGGTTGGCTCGGCGGTATCGCGCTCGGTTCATAGAATCGATCGTTTTGCACGCAGCCCAATAAACGTTCGCATTGCCGATGGAGCGCCGGTTGATGGCGATGCCGAGGGAAACCTAACCGGTACCGTGCTCTCTGCCGGTTATGCGCAGCCTGCGACACCACCCCGGCAGCGAACCGGCTACCAGTGCCGCCCGGCAGCGAGCCGGCTCGTGTCGCAGCCCCATCCCAAGCAGGAGCGCGCAAAAACTTGTCGAGTGCTGCGCACAAACTTGCTGAGTGCCCGGAAATGCGTAACTTCAGCAAAGTTGTGCGCACCACTCGTCAAGTTTGTGAACCCAATCGGCCATGCGAGCCGCTCGGCTACATAGGCCACTCGGGCATGCGCACCACCCGGCCACATAGGCCACTCTGCCATACGCGCCGTCCGACGATGGGACCCGCTCGGCCATAGGCCCCTCTCTGCTAGGGGCGCCGCTCGGCCATGCGCACCGCCTAGCAAGACTTTGCGCACCTACCCCGACATTCCCTTGACTCACACGCCTTTCCCAATAAACTAGTAGTTGATAGTTTTAAGAAAGGAGCGCCATGGGGCGACCAGCGGGGCCAACGCGCGACACCAAGGCCCTTATCTGCGAGCGGGCGCTCGACGTATTCGCGGAAAAGGGCTACACCGCCTCGACCATGCGCGACATCGCCCATGGGGCAGGGATGAAGGATGCTTCTCTCTACAACCATTTTTCCAGCAAACGCGACCTGTTCGACGCGACGGTCTCGTTGCAGCTCGAGCGGCTCACCAACCTGCTGCGCAGCCACCAGGCCCTCGCTCATCCCGAGGACAGCGCGGCAGCATATGCAACCGACGACCCCAACCGACTGCTCTCGACCGTCCTCGCCAGCTACGAGCCCTTCTTTTCAGACCCGGCCATCATCAAGCTGCGACACATCCTCGAAGCGGAGCGACACGCCGATCCAAGTATCTTCCAGCTCTACCGCACGATATTCATCACGAGGCCAATCCAGCTGCAGGAGACGATCTTCGCCCAGCTCATCGCACGCGGATACCTCGGTCCCTGCGATACGGAACTTGCTGCTAGGCAGTTCCACGGAGCTGTGTTTCTAGCGCTCTCAGAGGAGATGCCGTGGGACGACGCCCGTCGGTTTATCGCCAAGCACCTCGACGCATTCCAAAGTGAGCACCGCATCTGAAAGGAGCACGCATGAGCACCGCCGTCGTTTACTGCTCCCAAACGGGGTACACCAGGACCTACGCTCGATGGCTCGCTGAGTCGCTCGGCACGGAACCCCTTCCATTCAAGAGGCGCGACGAGGCAGCAGCGTCCGGTGCCGATACGCTCGTCTTCCTTAGCTGGTTCCATGCCGGCGGGCTCAAGGGCGCAAAATGGCTGCGCGGTCTCATGGATGCGCAGCCGGGCAAACGCTATGTCGTCGTCGGCGTGGGCGCGTACCCCATGCCGAGCGAAGACTGGCCGCAAAGCGATACCGACGAGGCGTTTGAGCGCGCCTTTCCCCGCGAGCGGTATTCCGCGCTCAAGCACTTCTATTGCCAGGGCGGCTTTGATTTTGACCGACTTTGCACGCTCGACAAGCTGGCCATGAGGGCATTCTTCCGCTTGCAGGCCAAAGCAGCCGAAACCGATCCGCGCATCGCCTTTGCCCTCGAGTCCATGAAGCAAGGATTCGACGGCACGAACCGCGCTTACCTGCAACCGGTCCTCGACTATCTTGGAGCGTGACCGCGCGACATGCTGGCACATGGTCGATTGTTCCGCAGTTCAGGCATTCAGCCCTTGCTTGCGACCACAAGGCACCCCGTGAGCCCAATCCGGCTCCAGCGCACTCGCTGGAACCATGTTCCCAGAATCGCGCGAAGCTCCGTCTCCGAGTAGATGCGCACATCCCCCTCGTGAGAGAGGGGCATCCAGGCATTCATCACCGCGCGTGCGGGCGCTGGCTGCCACACGTCGCCCAGTACCAGCGCCCCGCCTTTTCTGAGAACGCGCCACATCTGAAACGCCGCGCGATCTGGGTCGGGATAGTGATGAAACGAATCATTGCATACCACAAGGTCGAAGACTCCATCATGAAAGGGCAGACGCTCCGCATCGGCCTCGCGGACCTCTGCCCTGCCCGCAAGGCGCGCCCTTGCACGCTCTACCATGGCAGGCGAAAGATCGACGCCGGTAAGCCGACAGGAAGGGAATGCGCTTAGCAGCTGCTCGGACAGCATTCCGGTGCCACAGCCCACGTCTAGCACGCTTGGAACGGGAATGCCTTCCAGAGCTCGGTGCGCCTCATCGAGAATACAGGGATAGAGCGCGCGGGCATGGTCCCCTTGCATGCCCTCGTCGTATATCGGCGCTTGCTCGTCAAAAGCCGCTTTTGAACGAGCTTTGAGCTGCTCCGAATCGGGCTTGCTGCCCCTACGCCCGTGCACGTTGAGCCGCCGCGGGGCCGGCGCTTCTCCCCTGCGCCCGTGCATGCTGAACCGCCGCGGGGCCGGCATTTCACCCTTCTCCGCGCGCGCGTCGAGCTGCCCCGAGCCCGCTTCCCCATTCTCTCCCGCCTGCCTGTCGATACCCTCGTCCATCTCTCATCCTTTCTGTTGAACATTGCTCAATTGTTACGTGCAAGAAAAGCCCAAGCCTAAGGACTCGGGCAAATCTCCTATCCTTTGCGCTCGCCGATGTGCCGGAACTCCTTTATAAGGGCCGCTACGTAGCGGCGCGCTGCCCGCCGTGTCTGCTCACCCAACTCGTGCCCATCCGACGCAAGCCCGATGCTTCCGTATACGAGCATCCCGGCAAGCATCTCGGCATCGGGCGCCGACATGCCGCGTGTTGCCGCATCGCGCTCGAGCGCGGCGGTCAGGCTGGGCCGCACCGCTTCGCAGATGCCGAGAGAGAGCCGCTCGTGAAGCGCACCGTGCTCGCTCGCATGGAAGAAATCGGCATACGGAAACGCTTCCCTCTTAGTTCCCAGGTCGAAGGCTAGGTCAAGCTGCTCATCCAGCGAAAGCGAGCGGTCGGTAAAAATCGAGCAGAACCGTTCAGCGCACTGGCGTGCGTACTCCTCAATCGCCGCATCGAAGAGCGCCTGCTTGGAATCGAAATAGTGGTACGCAAGCCCCGATGCCACGCCTGCCTCCCGCGCGACCGCACGGACCGACACGTTGTCATAGCCTTTCTCGGCAAACAGCCGCATGGCGCACGCCAAAAGCTCGCGTCTGCGCTCCTCGGGATCTTTAACCGTTCGGACCATACCATCGCCTCCTTGTCAGGCCTCATGGTAGTCCTTGATTGAGCATTGGTCAATATGGGATCCATTAATCTCTCACTGAAATTCAGAAGTGATGTATATATACATATGATTGAGGTATATTCAATATATCTTCTATATACCAGAGGTGATTGCCATGGCAACGACAACTATTACTTTGGATGATGCCGTCAAGCAAGAAACAACGGAAATCCTCGACACCCTTGGTCTTTCGCTCAGCGGGTACTTCAATCTTGCTGCCCGCCAGCTCATCATCAAGCGCCGCATTCCATTCGACATCGAAGCGCCCGATCCCGCACCAAACGAGGCAACACGTCGCGCAATGGTAGCAGCCGAAGCAAGGGAACTCGGCATCATTCCCGATGATACGCCGGCTTTCACCGACGTCGATGATCTTCTCGCTTACCTTGACGAGGCGTAAGCATGTTCGAGCTGAAACCTGAGCCGCAATTTATCGCCGACTATCGGCAGGTGATGCGAAAACACCCTGCTCTAAAATCGGAACTCAGAGCCGCTCTTCGAGAACTTGCCGCCACGGGAACGCTTCCCGCAATGTACCGGCTTCACCAGCTTGCCAATCCGGGAGGAAACTACAACGGGCACATGGAGTTCCATCTCGCCGACGGCATGGTTGATGTCCTTGTCCTATTCATGCCTCACCGCTCCAACCCTGTTATCAGGCTCGTGCGTATGGGGTCGCACCAAGAGCTGTTTCAGGGCACGCTGAAATAGCGCAGCGTGTTATCATCCGCATACAAAAGCAATTGATAGAAGCCGGGGAAGGGCCTCTCATCCCTCTTAAGAATCCTTTCGAGAAGCCGCCGCATCAACAGGTTTCGCCGCACCGGCACCTCTACGCGGGCGAATCCAAGCAAGCAGCGCATCGGCATCGGCTGCCGAAACATCGCGCAGCGCGAGATCGCCCGTTGCAGCGGTCCTCGTCATGAACGTCGCAACCTGCACCCTCTGCTGGAAAGGGCTCGCCGAAGCGGTCGCGTGTTGGAGGCGCGCGCGTAGCACCACTTCGGTCCGGCGTTTAACGCCGCCCAAAACCATCACGAACCGCGTGCGGTCGTGACCGATGCGGCTATCGCGGTAGCGAAGAACGGCGCTCAGTATCATCCGTGCAACGACCGCGACCCCCATGACGACAAGAAGCGCGCCGACCGCCAAACGCACCATACTCCAAGATTCACCCGCTAGCAGCACGCGCGCCAGAAAGACCCCCACGCCCGCAAGTGCAACGGCAAGCGCCAGGGACTTCATCGCCGTACGGAACGCCAACCTCCGCGCCGCCGCTCGAGGAAGCCGCACCAGGCCGATCTCTTCGAGCTCCTCGGAAGATGAGTCAAAACAAACCCGTCCCGTTTTGACCACCGAGAAATCGGGTGCGATAGACGCCAGGAACGCATCGACCTCGGTCAGGCGGATGAACGGGTGCAGCACCACGCCGTCGGCAGTGGATGTCTCATCCGAAGACCCGATAGCTCCCACTACAGACGCGCGCACCTCCGCATAGCCTATGAGCTGCCGAATAATCCCTTGTCGAATGCTAATCGACTGGATGCGCTCAAGCGCAACCGTATGAGACGTACGACTGAGCAAACCGCGCTCGACCGAGATGCGCCCGCCCGCGCGCTCCGCCCGGTATCCCGCAAACCCGATCAAGCTCATGACAAACGAGACCGCGAACCCAACAACCAATGCCAAAGCGAGTAGGAGCGCTACGGCACCAACGAGCAACGCAACGGGAAGCACCGCGATATCTCCCGCAACGTCTGAAAGGTTAACGAGCGCGCTTTCCTGCAAGAGATTGATACCTTGAACGATGAGAATGAGAAATGCCGCCGCCTGGGCCACAACACGTGCCTCGGTTAGGGCCGCGAACACGAGCTGGGCGGTCGTAAGCGTATAACATGCGTCGGGCGAGGGCGCCGGGGCAGTCGGCGAGGCCCCATCATCCGCTTCGGCGCTTGCATCCGCGGCGGCGGCTCGTGCGTCCAACCCCTGATCCGCCAACATCGCCGCCTTGCGCCGGAAAAGCTCTTCTCGCAGCGCTTCGGCCATGCCTGCTTGCAGGCCCCTAATGCGTGTTGCCTCGCCCTCCGAGCTCGCCGCACCTGTATCTAGGTCGAGCGTCATAAGGCCGAGCACGCGCTCAACTAAGTTAGACGACATGTTTACCGTGTGGATGTGCTCGTACGGAACCTGCAACTGCTTGGACGTGACAAGCCCGCTCCTCAACATGATGCCCGCATCGGTTAGCTCCCAAGTGCGCGTGCGCCATGTTATAACCGAGCTCACTACACTCAATGCAACGATGGCGCTCGCGATGGCAATGACGCCGGGCAGGTCCTTTGCAACGTTACCGCCAACCGTCCGAACAATCGCCACGAGCGACACGCCGAACGCAACGCCCAAGCCGCTCACCGCTCCCGTAATGAGCGAAAGCGCGCTTCCCCGATGCACGCCAGAAAGCGGGACGCCCGCCTCTTCAAAAAGGGAGTTCCTCGGATTCGCAAGGCGCTCTACCTCGCGCCCAAGGTGCTCCAGGGTCCGGTTCGAACCCGCGCTGCGGGCCTTCTCTGCCGCATGAGCCGCTTTTGCTGCAGGAGTTCCCACCGGAAGCGTCTTGCAATCTGATTCCAGCCGCGCCGGCGCCTCCTCGCTCGCATGCGCGCGTTTCTTATCGTCCTGCCCGGCCATGTTCTACACGTCCTCTTTGGCAAGACGCGCGAGCTCCGCAACGCGGTCGCGCAGCGTCCGCGCATCGTCTTCGGCGAGCCCGGGAATCTCAAAGCTCTCCCCCGCCGTTGAGATACGCACGGCGGCCAAACCGTTCGCCTTGAGGATCGGCCCCTGCTTGGTCTCGACATGCTGTACGCGAACGAGGGGAACGATTACGCGCTTCTTAACGAAAACGCCGTGGTAGAGGTCAACATCGGTGGGCGTCACGTCAAATCGCCACGTCGCATACTCAACGCGCGGGCTGATTGCCATATCCGCCAGCTCAACGACGAGCGCAACGCCCATGATGATGAGCGGGACCAAGATAGGACCCCCGAAATGACGGACAATGAGCATAGCAACGAGGCCTACCGCCACGGTTCCCACCATGAGTGCAAGCGATCCGGCATACCATGCCCGCAGCATGCGCGGGTCAAGACGGCGTGAGGGGAGTTCCACGGATGCCTCCTCTTGCTGAACAATATGTCTGCTCATGATAGCACCCCCCCCCGAGCGCGACACAACCGCTTTGGGTCTGCGGACACAACCGCTGTGGGCCTGCGCATGGTACGCTTGACGGACAGCCTTGATTCTCTCCGGAATGAGGGACGCTGGCCCTGTCCCGGCTTGGCTCGCTGGCTCGGCCCGGCTTGCCCCGGCCTGCCCCGCCGGCTCGGCTCGGCCCGCCTTGACTGAAAGGAACTGCCATGGCTCGCATGCAGATCGCGCAGATGTCGTTTGCCAAGGTCTATCCACTGCTCGTGCAGAAGGCCGAACGCAAGGGCCGTACTAAGGAGGAGGTCGACCAAGTTCTCTCCTGGCTTACCGGATACGATGCGGCGGGGCTTCAGGCACAGCTTGAAGCGGATGCCACCTACGAGCAGTTCTTCGCGTCCGCGCCGCGGCTCAATCCCAATCGTTCCCTTATCACCGGCAAAATCTGCGGCGTAGACGTCTCTGCGATTAAAGATCCGGTCGAGCAGAATGCGCGCTATCTGGACAAATTGGTAGATGAGCTCGCTCGCGGGCGCGCCATGGAAAAGATCCTACGGTCATAGCTGTCGTAAAGCCATCCCCGGCGGTGGTCATGCCGTCGCTCCTCCGGCGGCGTCATTCCTGGAAGTTGGTTCGCTGGGCGAACGGTCGGCCCTGATTCTCGCCCAAGTGAGTCAAAACAGACCCGTCCCATTTTGACCGTCGTACTCGCCATGTGCTGCCTGCAAAGCATTATCGCCTACCCTCAGCCCCTTTGAGAATCTAGAAGGACGCTGAATGTTGCCTTTGAGATGGCACGGCGTCTCCTCAAGAGCAAGGGCCAGCGCTTCCCTAGTGCGAGCAATTAATTTGCAAAGTTTACTTGTCATCTTTTGCAAAGTATACTATGCTTGTCTTGCAAAGCGAACTTTGCACCTTCAATCGCAATCAGCCGAGGAAGGGAGACCATGAGGAGCCGTATCCGCGAACTCCGGCGAGCGCAAAAGCTCAGCCAGGCCGAGCTTGCCGACGCCGTGGGCACGACGCGCCAAACCATCACCTCTATCGAGGTCGGTAAATACACCGCGTCGCTCCCGCTCGCATACAAAATCGCCCGCTATTTTGGACTCACCATCGAGGAAGTATTTGATTTTTCCGAAATAGATGAGGAACTGTAGCCATTCAATCCGGCAACCCGCCGGCTAGTCCAGCACTTCGAAGAACAAAAGAAAGGGGCCCGTCCATGAAGACCACCATCGAATCCCTACGTGAAGATGCCGCCAGGCGTCTCCGCCGCGAAACTCTGTCTGCAGCAGCCATCTGCATCGTGCTCGTCATGGGCGGCGCGCTCACGGCGACCGAAAACCTCCCTGCCCTAAACGGCACGACGAGCACGTCGGCCTTCCTCTTGGGGGCTGTGATGGGGCTTTGCACGGTCGCCGCCGTGGTCACCATCAAAAACATCGTTGACCTGCGCCGCGCGCTTTCGGACGACCGGGCGCTTCGCCACCTCCATGCAAAGGAGAACGATGAGCTTCAGGCCCACATGGAACGGGAGATAGCGCGGTCGTTCGTCCAGATCATGCCCGCCCTTGCCGTGATCGCCATCTTCGTTGGGGCGCTCGTGAGCCTTGAGGCCATGGCAGCGGCTGCCGCAACGCTCGTGTTCCTCTCGGTGGCCCTGCTCGTGGTCAAGCTATCCTACAAGATCCGCTTGCAGGGCGAAATCGGCGATGAAGCGGAGTAGCAAGCGCGATTGCTCTGCCCGCAACTCGTGAACGCATTGGTGCCCGCCCGCACAATCTCGGTACGGACGGGCACGGTTTTGCCGAGCTACGGCAAGCATGCCTCTAATGCCTTGACGAGGAACTCCGTTGCTCCCGCGCCGACAGCATCGTCGTAATACGAGCGGAATCGGTCGTCGGCTAGATACATCTGCGCCAAGCCTCGATGCGCCTCGGGCGTGTAGCGCCCGGCACCCCAATGCCCCTCGATCCACTGTGCGTGCATGTGCGCGAGCCGCCGCGCCTCCTCGCCCGCCGGGTCGCCCGTTGCCATGGCAATCGCGAGCTGCCTGTTAATTTCATCGCCCAGCCGCTCGAGCGAATCCCATTCCTCGCGCGAAGCGGCCCGCAAGCGCTCATTCGCCGCATCTACCGCTTCATCGCCCCAGCGCGCCCGTGCCTCGTGACCATACGCACGCTCGTTCTCCGCAATCCTTTCGCCCTTCAGCGCCTCGAAGGCATCGTTCTCGTTCATCTGCTCGATCCTTTCGATTGCGGTAATTGCCGCTTCCGTGCGTTCAATCGCCTCGTCCAGCGAATCTCTCTGCGCGCTCAGAGTAAGAAGGTGCGCATGGAGCACATGGCGGAGATCTCCCTCATCGTTCTCCAGCAAGCTGCGAATCGTAGCCACCGGCAAGCCACAGGCTCGCATGGACAGGATGTACGCCAAGCGCTTGGCATCGCTGGCGGCGTACACACGATACCCGCTCTCCGCGCGCGAAGGACGGAGTAGCCCCTCCTCCTCGTAGTACCTGAGCGTGCGCGCGCTCACGCCGGCGAGCTTGGCCAACTGGCCCACCGTATAGCTCGCGTCGCTGCGCTCCTTACCTCGTTTTCCCATGCCACACCTCCCTGCAACCATAGTGCACCTTGCCGCAGCGGAAAGGTCAAGCACGAGACAGCTGGCGCCCCAGCCTCCCTCTCTTCAATACATCGAACGCACATAGACATACCGGCCGCGCGATTTACCAACCACGCGCCCTCAATGCCCCCTCCTCTTACAAGGTTTCAACTTTTGGGCACTTAACGTGCGCGCCGCCAAGTACAAGCAAAATGGCCCGAAAGAAAAGCGCTGGTAGAACGGTTGATGACCATTGGCAAACCCGGCTTATATTCGGGTCACTCTCGATAAAGTGCCCAAAAGTTGCAATCTCGTATGCGCTTGCATCCGGAGAACGACTCGCAGGCGTTATCCAGGCCGCCAGCCGACAAGCATGGTGCTCGCGATACAGCGCCCACCGCGTTGCGATGGGCGCCCGCATCAGCTATTCCCTGTTGAGCAGCTGACCCATCGCCACGGAGTCATCTGCGTCGAGCGGCGTGACCACTGGCTTACCGCCGGCGTCTACCAGAACGGTGATGCCGCTACCGCCCGTCATGTTGGAAGACATCAGCAGGTAGTTCGCCCCGGTTTGCGTGTCGACAATAATCTTGCGAACGTTGGTTACTCCCTGGGAATAGACCTCGACGAAACGATCGGTTGCCATGGTTGTTCCTTTCTGTAAATGGATAGAAGCAATCGCACTGGGCATTTCCCACACCCAGGAGATTCCACGAAGCGAAGGCTGGCTCGAGACGAGGCGGCTCGGACCTGAAGGCAAAGCAAGCCGAAGCGGGGCGACACGAGCGCTCGGCAAACCGGGGTCGGAGCCTTTCTCGCCGGCGGGCCATCACCCTACGAATCTGAGGACAATGCCGGCGGCTCCCCACCCGCAGCAAAGACCTACGATAATCATCAGAACAGTGAGCGCGATCCGCCGCGCGACCCAGTGCTCGCCGGCACGCTGGTTGAAGCGGCTGTTCACATCGGGGTCTTCGCCCGCTAGGTACGCCTCCACCGACTGGTACGCGTACAGTTGGTTGTCATGACGCATCTTGTCGACTCGAAACGCAGCAACCGATGCGGGAGCGAACAGAACGACCGCGGGCATCACGATGCACGGGACGTCCAGATCCATGATGATTCCGGCTATCACCCACGCCAAGCAGGCAAGACCGAATGCCGTCATGACGATTCCAAGACGACGCATCCTCTTCGAGCCCGCGGCAAGGGCCTCGCGCATCTCAGGCGAATCCTCCCTCACCAGCGCATCGATACTCACACCAAAGATATTGCTTAGGAGGAGCAGGCTCTGCACGTCGGGGTACGTTCGATCCGTCTCCCAGTTGGAGATGGTGTTCCGTGTCACGAACACTGCCTTCGCCAGCTCTCCCTGGGACATCCCCAGCCGCTCGCGATGCTCCTTGATGCGCTTTGCGAGTTCCACGCGGATCCCTTCGAATCTTGAGGTGTTGGACCGCGGCAACTGTACCATCGAACCGGTTTGGCGAGCGCGCAGCCATGCGAAAATGGCATGCCAAAAGATTTGTGCAACTATGCTGAGCTGGCTGCCTGTCATTCATACCTAGATTTTGAACAGTATTTGCTAAGGGATTCATAATGCGCGAGCGCGCTATGATGGGACGGCGCGGCTGCCATGTTGCTCGCCAGCCTGCCGCATGCCGGCCCGCGCGCTGGCAGCACAGCCAGCCTCTACCATCCATCCAATCGCCCTAAGGAGCGCTATGAAGATCTTCGCGTTTGCCCTGCGCCCGTTCGACGAGCTCGCTTACCTTGAGCGCGCCTGCCATGAGCTGAACATCGAGTTCGACTGGACGAGCGAATACCCCACGCTGGAGAACGCCTCGCTCGCCGCCGGCGCGGACGCGCTCACCATCATCACCAACCCCATGACGGCCGAGCTCCTCGACCGCTATCACGAGCTCGGCATCCGCGCCATCGCCACGCGCTCCATCGGCTACGACCACATTGATGTGGACCATGCCCGCTCGCTCGGCATGCGCGTGGCTCATGCCGCCTATCCGCCCGAAGGCGTTGCAGATTACACCATCATGCTCATGCTGATGGCTCTCCGCCGCGCCAAGCAGGTGTTTCGCCATGCCGGAGTGCAGAGCTTCGGGCTCGAAGGCAAACTTGGGCGCAGCTTGGGATCCTGCACCGTGGGCGTAGTGGGCACAGGCGCCATCGGATCGTGCGTGATTCGAGAACTCACCGGATTTGGCTGCCGGGTGCTGGCATACGATCCGTTCCCGCGCGACGACGTGCGCGCGATGGCAGAGTACCTGGAGTTGGAGGAGCTGCTCTCTGAATCTGATGTGGTGACGCTCCATGCACCTGGACTCGCGGAAAACCACCACATGATCGGCGCCGCCGAGCTCGCGCTCATGAAGCCCGACGCGGTGCTGATAAACGCCGCTCGCGGTATGTTGGTTGATACCGATGCCCTTATCACCGCGCTCGAACAGGGGCGTTTGGGAGGCGCCGCGCTCGACACCATCGAGCATGAGGCCGGCCTCTACTACCTCGATCGAAGCCTTGACGTGCTCGCCAACCGAGAGCGCGCCATCCTCATGGCTCTGCCCAACGTTGTCGTCTCGCCCCACATGGCGTTCTACACTGCCGAGGACGTTGAGCAGATGGTGCGCACCAACGTCGAGGCGCTGTTGGCGTTCACCAGCGGAGCGGGCACGCCGTACGAGGTGCGGTAACCGGTACCTTGTGAGAAGATTCCACGCCGTATAAAGTGGTTTACGCGGATACCGGAGCTGCCGAAAAGCGTCGCATAACTCGCGGGAGAAGGCCCAATCTGAACTCCAGTCTCGAGATATGCGACGCTCGGAAGGGCAGAATGCGGATTGCTGGCGTCTACGATGAAGCGCCGGCCACCCGCGCCTGAGGGACGTCGGCAGCTAGCGCCGGCCGCCTGCGCCTGGGGCTGCGTCCACACGGCCGTTGGCGCCCGCGACTGGACCGACTGCCTGCCAGCAGCGAGGCGAATTCCTAGCGCCTGCGGCGGCGACTTCCGAATCTCAGCCATCCGCGTCGGTAGAAGAACACCACCTCTGCAACGACTATGACGATGCAGACACACGCCACTAGCAGGTAGCCGCCCGCAGCATCGATGAGGCCCATATGCGGGAAGTTCATGCCGTACCATCCGGTTATCACCGTGAGCGGCATGGCAATCGTCGTGACCACGGTGAGCCACTGCATCACGTTGTTCTGCCGGATATCAATTCCCTCTTGATAGAGGCCGTTGACCTGCAGCGCATAGTTCTGCAGCGATTCAAGCCGCGCGGACAGGCGGTCGAGCTGACGTGAGAGCGCCGCAAGGCGCGCGCGGGAAACCGGGCTCATGAAGGCTGCATCTTCCCCGCCCAAAAGGCCCGTTATATCGGAAAGCCCTTGGTAAAACGTATCTAGCCCGAGCATTCGGCGAGAATCGGCCATCATCTTCGCTCGGTCGATACGCTCTCGCCCCTCCAAAAGCAACTGCTCGAACTCCTCGAAATCCGCGCGCACGCGAGAGAGGAGCTCGGGCTGCTCGCGCAACGGCTCGGCAAGCAGGTAACAAAGAACGTCGGCGCAGCTTTCCACCGCGACATCGTCTGAGGACAGCGCGTTGAGCACCGGCGCGCAGATGCCGTCGCCATCAACGATGACGAGCTCGCTCGATGTGAGAGAAAAGGCGAAACGCGGGGCCTCCGCAGCCCTCCTACCTGCAGGGGGAAGCACCACTACACCCACAGCACACGTATCGCCCACCTCAGCGAACGGCATCGCTGCATGTGGAAGCTGGGCGACGACCTCCATGCCCACCCGACCGAACTCATAGTCGGCGGCATGCTCGGGGCCGACAATCATAACCGTCGGTACGCGAGATGGCCGTGCCATGCCCTCCGGTTCTGCCGTTCGACCGCCATGCGGCGCCAACTTTTCCGCAGGTTTCAGCCGATCACCCAAAACTGTCCAGACCTTCGCCATCGCCGCACCTCCATATGGCATCAATATCTACGCCTCATGGTACCCATCGGGGGGCTTTAGGACCGCGGCCTTGCGGGGAGGTAGTGGCATTGGCTGTATGCGGGATAGACACCCTGGCGCTCTTCGGAGACATTCCGGAGGTTTTGCACCTATCGGCTGCCTGTGGGAGCGGCCCCGGCGCTCTTCCGAAGCTTGCAAGGCAGCCCACGAGCAGAGCTCGAAAGAGCGCACGGCGCGCCCATGTCCCGCGCCACACAAACAGATAAAAGACCGTTATGGCTTCGTTATAGTTGCCCGCGAGCATAGGAAACGTCAGGAAGCGAGACGCGAATAGAAAGGACCTCCATGGCGTTCATGCTCGAAACACGCGGGCTCACCAAACAGTTCGGCCGCGGCGACCACGCCCAAACAGCCGTAGCCAGTGTGAACCTCCACATCAAAGAGGGCGAAGTGTACGGCCTCCTCGGGCCAAACGGCGCGGGCAAGTCCACGACACTCAAGATGATCTGCGGAATGCTTCGCCCCTCGGCAGGGCAAATCCTCATCGGCGGCCACCCGTGGCAGCGCGACGACCTCTACCGCATTGGCTCGCTCATCGAAGAGGCACCGCTCTACCCCAATCTCTCTGCAAGGGAGAACCTGCGCGTCCGCACGACGCTCCTCGGCCTGCCCGAGGAGCGCATCGACGAGGTTCTTGCCGAAGTGGGTCTCGGCAACGTGGGCAGCAAGCGCGCAGGCCGTTTCTCCATGGGCATGAAGCAACGGCTGGGAATCGCGCTCGCCCTGCTCGCGCACCCGCATCTGCTCATCTTGGACGAGCCTACGAACGGCCTCGACCCCATTGGCATCGAGGAACTCCGCGACACCATCCGCGGCTTTGCGGCGCGCGGCATCACGGTCCTCGTCTCGAGCCACATCCTTTCGGAGGTGCAGCAGATGGCAGATTCGGTGGGTATCATCCACGAGGGCAGGCTTGCCCATGAGGACCGGTTGCACAAAGGCCAGGACCTCGAGCAGCTCTTCATGGATGTCTGCAGGCACGGAGGGGCTTCTCGGCAGAGGGAGGTGGCATGATGGCTTCCCTAGATCGATGCCCCGCAGCAAACGCGGGCCGCTTGGGTGCTAGCGCGCAGGCGCCTCGCGTAACCCCAGCCGGCGCACGCACGCCCCGCATCAACTCGACCGACGCGCAGGCGCCCCGCGCCACCTCGACCGGCGCGCAGGCGCCCCGCGCCACCTCGACCGGCGCCCAGGCGCTCCGCGCCACCCTTAGCTCGGCACTTGCCGCGGAGGTGCGCAAGTTCCGGCACGCCGCGCCCATGCGCCTCGCCCTCATCATGGCACTACCGTTTCCACTCATAGCACTCCTTACCGCACCGAGCGGCAACGTGAGCTTCTCGCCCTGGAACTACTGGTACGTGCTCCTCATGCCGGTCACGATCGCCCTGTTCACTGGATGCGTTGCCAACGCCGATGCGCGCATGCGCAATCGCCCGCTCCTCGGTTCAGGAGCCCCGCTCGGGCAGGCCTGGTGGGCGAAGGCGCTCTGGTGCCTCATGCTCTCGGGGCTCTCCAACCTCGTCGTGCTCGCTCTGTACATCGCAGCGCTCGCCATCGGCGGAAGCCTTTCTGCCGCAGCGGTGCTTACCATGGCATTGGCGGCCCTTGCCACCACCATCACGAGCGCATGGATGATACCTGCGGGGCTTTTCCTCACCGCCCGCGCCGGGCTCTTGGCGGGCATCTTCCTGCCGCTCGCCGTTCAGCTTGTGGGCGGGTTCGCCTGGAGCGCCATCCCCGTGCCGCAGCTCTTCCCGCCCTCGGCGACCACCGTCATCCCCACGGCCTTCATACCCGTGCTACCGAGCGGCGAGCCCCTTGCCGCAGATACCGTGCTGGGCGGTGCGCTGGCAGCGAACGGCGCGCTCACCTGGGCGGGCATCGCCGTTGCCGCACTGACGTTTGTCCTGCTCACCGCCGTATCCGCAGCATGGTTCGCGCAATCTGAGGAGGTACGCTGATGAGCATTCTCGCCGAAGCTCGGACAGAGCGCATGACACTCCTTCGCGCCTTGCGTTCCGAGGCACTTCGCCTCGCGCGCTCACCGCTCGCGCCCGTCCACCTCGCCTGCGCGCTCACGGGCGGCACCGCCTGCGGGGTGTACTTCGCCTACGCACCGTGGGATCCGGCCTTTGGCGCAGACGCGTACGTGCAACTGCTTGGCGCGCTTATGCCGCTGATGGCGAGCATCGTCTGCGGGCTCAATATGGACGAGGAACGCCGGGCGGGACGGCTCGCCAATCTCACAGGCGCTCCTTCGCGTGCGGTCGCCATCGCAGCCAAAGCAGCCGTGCTCTGGGCGGCGGGCGCGCTCGCGCTGCTGCTTTCGATGGGTATCTTCGCCAGCGCGCTCGCCCTAACCGGAAGGCTCTCGCTCGGCGCCGAAACGCTCGGCTTGGCCACCGCTGGAATCTGCTTAGGGAGCGCCCCACTCTATCTGCTCTTTATCGCCATTGCCCTACAGAGCGGGCGGAACGCCGCTATCGGTGCAGGTGCGGCGGGGCTCGGCATCGGGCTCTTCTCGGTAGGCGGCCTGGCGCATGGCCTCATGACCGGCGAGCTCACGGCGGCAAGCGGGGGCGTGCTCGGCCTGATTCCCTTTTCCTGGCCTGCACGGCTCGGGTCGCTCGCCGTCGAAGCGGGCATTGCGCGAGCAACGGATGCCGCCCAGGCCGCCGCAATCAGCTCGCTTGCCTGGGCGCTCGCCATCGCAGCGGCCACGCTCACCATAACGGGGCTCGCTGCGCTCATAGTATGGTTCAACCGATTCGAAGGAGGACGAAACGATGCCTAATCCAGCCCCTGCCCGTGCCATGCCTAACCTCACCCGCACCCATGCCGTGCCCAACCCTGCCCGCTTCCGCGCTGTCGCGCTCCTGCTTCCTGCGCTGTTCGCCTGCACCCTGCTCTCGGGCTGTGGAGGCGGCTGGGGCGTGGCGGTGAGCTCGTTGTTCGACCGCGTCTTCATGCCTCAGGAGACCGTCTGGGCGGCCTCCCCAGAACCCGATTCGTTCACCGAGAGCTACGCCGATGCCACCGGCGCCGGTACCAACTACGTCTACCGCGTCCAGGCCGCCACCGCCGATGGTTCGCCCGTTGAAGTTACCCTTATTTCGTACGGGGGCAAGACGTCGGGCGAGGGATGGCTCCAAATCGAAGCTCATGGTGGGTCCGGCGTGCGGTACCGGACCATAGATGAACTCGATGTGCCGCTCGCAGCGCATGAGGCGCTTGCGGCACCCTCTTCTGCATCGTAACGGCGATAATCCATCGCAAAACAAGTTCGAAGCTCGAGTCGGCAGGTTTTATGCGAGCCTCCGAGTAGGCACGACCGCACAATCAACAAAACCCCTGTTGGCAGCTGCGCATTACAGCCGGCTACTCGGCCCATCGGCAAAAATCTTCCGACTCGAGCCTCGAACTGTTTCAACCGTGCGGCGGCATCGAGCAAATGGGGCGAACCCTCTCCCATCGTTATCGCTTCGTTAGAATGTTGGCGCACCATGAAACACGATGAACCACAGACACCGGGTGCCTACGACCTACGAGTCAAACGCGGGCACCACGTGAAACGCAGACACCGGGTGTCCACGATTCACGAACCACGGTGAGCCAACCGCAGCAGAAAGGAGCGAACGTGGCACGCATCATCGCGATCGACGACGAGCAGGCGATACTCGATGTGATCGAGCGCATCCTCAAGCGCGACGGGCACGACGTGCTCTGCCTCGCCGATCCCACCAGCGCTCTAAAGCTGAACCTTGCCCGAGCGGACCTCATCTTATGCGATGTGATGATGCCCGGCATTGACGGCTTCGAGCTCGTGCGCGAGTTGCGGCCGCGCTTCGACGGGCCCATCGTCTTCCTCACCGCCAAAGTTGCCGAAGAGGACGCCGTGACCGGCTACGGCCTCGGCGCCGACGACTACGTACGCAAGCCGTTCGGTGCGGCCGAACTGCGCGCGAAGGTCGCTGCTCACGTGCGCCGAGAACGGCGCGAGCACACGCATGCCATCGCATTTGGCCCGGTTCGTCTGGACCTTGGTGCTCGGCAGGTCACGGTCGATGGCACACCCGTCGCCCTCACTCCCACGGAATATGAAATCTGCGAGCACCTTGCCCGCCATCCCGGTCAGGTGCTCAGCCGCGCGCAAATCTGCGAGGCGCTTTTCGGTTGGGAGCGCGAAGTTGACGATGCGGCCATTTCCATGCACGTAAGTCGTGCGCGCAAGAAGCTCGCCGCCGCCGGAGCCGACCCGATTGCGACCGTATGGGGAATGGGGTACAAGTGGCAGCTTTAAACAGCAGCGATGACCGGGGAGGCCAGCCCGTGCTAGAGGAATGCGAGGTAGCAGGCACCCGTGAAGAGGACGCCGATGGGGCAGGAACCGGCAAGGCCGGTGTTGCCGACGCGCGCGCCCGCCGCGCATGGCGCATGCCGCTTTCCTTCCTCATCGTGCGCTACTTCTTCTACGTGCTCGCCGTCCTCGCGGGAGTATGGCTCGTTGCGTTCACAGCATTCAGCATGACGCTCAACGCCGGGCTCGTCTATTCAGCGAATTACGGCGCGGCCCATGCCAACGAGACCATTACTGCGGTGCAAGAGGCGGGATCGGTAAACGAGGCGAGCATTCCCTCTGCATATCGGTATGCCCATGTAGCCCATGACGGCATGGTGCTTGCCACCGACCTTTCGGCGGAACGTCTTTGTCGTGCGCTCGATGCCACCGCCAGCTTTCGATCTGAGGACACGAGCAGCCCGCAAACGTTTGGCATGGACGGAACCACATATTCGGTGGGCAAGCTCGCAGACGGAACGTTCTGCATTCTCACCAGCACCTACATGCCCGAATACACCACACGAGAGCTACGCGACACACTTCCTAACCCGCAGAACCTCATGATTGCAGCCGGCTGTGCTGGAAGCGCCTTGGCGGTTGCCCTCATCGCGCGACGTGCCTCGTCTGTGCTAACAGGCAAGATGTTGCTGCTAACAGACGCGGCCGAGCGCATCGGGAAGGAGGAGCTCGATTTCGCTGTGGGCGCAAGCAATGTGCGCCAAATTGACGACGTGCTTGCGGCGATGGAACGCATGCGCTCCTCGCTCGCAGATTCTCTTGAAGCGCGCTGGCGCTCCGAGCAAGCACAACGCGACCAGATCGCAGCGCTCGCGCACGATCTCAAAACGCCGCTCACCGTGGTACGCGCTAATGCTGAATTTGTTGCAGAGGAAATGCAGGACCTTGCGAAGCCTGGGGCATGCAATCAACTGGCGAATAGCGCTTTTTCCGATGTCGCCGCTGCTGCGCATGACGCAGCGCAGGGTTGCAAGCAGGTCGATCGATACGTGCAGCTCCTCATAGAGGCATCGCGCGGAAAGGCAGCCGAGGGAGCCAGACAGCGCATCGATGCTGCCAGCTTGGCAAAGCATCTTGAACGAGAGGTCGTCCCGCTCGCACGGACCGCGGGGGTGGAGCTGCGCGTCATACGCGACGACGCCCTCGGGGGCGCGAGCGTTTTCGTTGAAGCCGAAGCGGTTGAGCGCGCAGTGGCCAATGTCGTCTCGAACGCCGTCGACCATGCGCGAAGCCGAGTGCGCATAGCATTTAGCCTTGCAGAACATGACAAGGGTTCCGCTCGCGCGTTCGCCATCGACGTGGAAGACGACGGACCAGGCTTCTCGCCCGCAGCCCTCGAACATGGTTGCGAGCGCTTCTTCCGCGACGATGCGTCCCGCACAGGCGCCGCATCGGGAACACATTACGGCATCGGGCTCTTTGCTGCTGCGGAAACCGCTCGCAACCATAACGGCACCATTGAGCTCACCAACCTCACGAACCCTGATGGCTCCATCCGCGGTGCCCGGGCTGCGCTTCAGCTCCCGCTTGCTTAGCCTGTCGCCCCCTTTGTCCGGCTGGCCCTCCGCATGCTTGATGCACCTTTCATCCTGTCCAACCCAACCCCTCTCCTGTCCAGTGTGCTCTTCCATGCTGTTTTACGCAGTAAGGGCTCGATTTAAGGTGCTTATTGCGTAATTCTGCATGCTACCTTCATCGCGGCACGCCCGCCCGCAACACGCCATCCCATTGTGGTCCGTCACGCCCTCGCGGCGCACGCTCCCGTCGCCGTCCGTTACGCCCCGGCGGCGGCGCGCGCCTCCGTCGGGGTACGCTACACCCCGACGGCATGCCACCCCCACCGCAAGCAACCAAGCGCCCTCGACAGTTCAGCCTATCGCTTCAATTGGCGAGAATCTCGCGCTGCACCCTCTTCGTAAGCTTGGTAAACACAAACCGGTAGCTCATGTCGCACAGATCGAGCACAAGGTCCTCCGACGGGCCTCCGGGCCGCCCAACGCAATCGATATCCACCGATATCCAGGTGCGCCCGTCAGAATAATATCCAGGCAACACTGTGTTCGGATACTCCGCGCGCAGTTCGCGAATGCGATCAGGGTCGCACTTGAGCGAAAGAAGATGCCTGCCGGCATAGGGCTTCTTGGCTTCTGGTGCAGCAACGAACTCGCAGGCAAACTGCTTGCCGCCCACCCAATACACCATCCATCCCCACGCCTCATGGAACGCCCTCGATGCTCCGGCATGCGAGAGCAAGCGTTCGTCTATGTGCGCGTAGTCCATCTATGCCCCCCGAAGACTAGAACTGCACTGACAGCATTCATCGAGACGCTCCGCAACACCCCCGCCTAAGCCCGGCAAGCGTAAACCCGGCAAACGCACGCTACACGAGGGCACTCACCGGATGCCTAATCACCGTCTTGAGATTCTCGGGCTTCGTACGCCGCGGGTCCCCCAGATATATCTCGTGATGCAATCGGACCGCGGGAACAGCACCATGCACATCGAGCGCATCGAGCATCTCAGTGGCATCGAAGTCCCTCGTCGCCTCATGCCCCGCCGGAGACTCGCCGCCCTCGGCGATATCAGTCACCAGCCCTTCGCTCTCGATAAATGACGACAGCTTAGCGATGGTCGCAGGCTCGTCATCGTACGGCCCCCGATGCAAAACCTGAGCGCATGATCCTTCAGCGAAGCGGACCAGGCGTAGGTCGCCCCGGTCGACCGGAACAGCAAGCTCGGGCTTTTTCTGGACGAGTAGCTCACAAACCTTAATGAACACATCGGGAGTCACGAAATCGGGCTGTCTGATGAGCGAGACCCATGACAGAGCCCCTTTGTCGGCGATAACGGTACCATCAAAGGCCCCGGCACCACCCCACCACAGGCCCTCGAGCGGCGGCACCACATAATCGAAGTAGCCGTCAGGCTGCCAGGAACCCATCTTCGCCATCTTCACGGTGTAGGAGAACCCATAGAGCAATGCAAGCGCCCGCGCGTATGCGCCGCCCTCCTCGTTGGGGTCGCCCGTACCGGCGACCGCGGCAAACGTCATCGCCGGCACCTCGACGCGCACCGGCTTCGTCTTGGCCTGATAGAGGTCGCGGTACTCTTTCTTGAAATCGAACGCCATGCCGGCCTCCTCTGCCTCCGGGGTCTCTTTCGTACATACTACACGAACATGTGTTCTCTTTCAAGCTTCTATTCGCGCCGACTGCGAACTAGCGACTCTCCTTCCAGCGCTTGAGCGTGGGAAGCACAGCGCCCAGAAGCGAGGCGCTCTCGTCAACCGTCCAACCCATCGCCTCCGCCATGCGCGGGGCGCAATCCTCAATCATGTCCTCCATGGTGGTTTCGTAGGTATAGGCGCCGTCGTCGTAGCACCATCGGCAGAAATCCTCGACCTCGGTTCCATCCGCCTCGTGGCCATGCTGATCGGGCGCCGTAAACATCATTCCGCAGCTCTGGCAATAGTGTTCCGGCATCTCGAGGAGCTCGGTTACGGGCACATCGAGCGTAACGGCGATGAGCTTCGTCATGTCGATTCCCGGCGCCGTCTCGCCCGTCTCCCACCGACTAACCGCTTGACGGGTGATAAAGAGCATCTTCGCTAGATCTTCCTGTGTGAGCCCGCGCTCGCGGCGCAGACGAGGCAGCACGTCTTTGATAGCCATACCGGCACCTTCCTCGCTGATAACACTCGTGGAATCGCCCTCCCCGAAAGCGGGGCGCGGCATCCCTATTCTCTCCTCGCTCGCCTGTTCCTGTCGAGCAACAAGCTGTTGCGCGGACCCTCTAGGTGAAGGAGCTCTACGGGGCGAAGACGAAAGCCCTCGCCGAACGACGAGCCGCACGTCCCCCCGGCGATGGCCTGCCAAGCGAATCGGCATGCAAACCCGTAAGGAACGGCTGCCCCACGGCACGGCCCGCGCACGCGATGCTTGGCCACCGCACTTGCTACAATCATGTGCGCTGGCAGCGAAGGAAGGAGCACGAGTGAAGCAGGCGGTCGTAGGTCTTCTGGCGCATGTCGACGCAGGCAAGACAACGCTCGCCGAGGCCATGCTCCTCGCCGCGGGCGCCATCCGCACCGCCGGGCGCGTAGACCGCGGCGACTCGCACCTCGACACCGACCCCATGGAGCGCGAGCGGGGCATCACCATATTCGCGTCACAGGCCTCGCTTGACTTGAACGGCACCCACATCATGCTTCTCGACGCACCCGGGCACGTGGATTTTTCCGCAGAAGCAGAGCGCACCATCGCCGCCCTCGACTGCGCGCTCCTCGTCGTGGGCGCCAACGACGGCATCCAGGGCCACACCGAGACGCTCTGGGACCTGCTCCGGCGCCACCAAGTCCCCACGCTCATCTTCATGAACAAATGCGATCTTGAACACCCCGGGCGCAGCGCGCTTATGGCCGATCTTCGCGTACGCCTTTCCCCCGCCTGCCTCGACGGCGCCGCCTTCGCGTCGGGAGATCCCACGGCTCTTGAAGACGCCGCCTCCGCAGACGAGGCGGCGCTCGATGAATACCTCGAGACGGGCTCGATCGCCCCCGCCTCCTATGCAAGGCTCGTCGCAGAGCGTTTCGTCTTCCCCGTCTTCTTCGGAGCTGCACTCCGCAACGATGGCGTGCGTGAGCTGCTCGACGCATTGGCCGCCCTTGTTCCCGAACACTCCTGGCCCACCGCCTTCGCGGCGCGCGTATTTCGCATCAGCCGCTCGGATCGCGGCGAGCGCCTCTCATGGCTCAAGGTCACGGGCGGCACGCTCCGCGCCAAGATGATGGTCGAGGGCGCCGATCATGGCGCGCCATGGGCCGAAAAGATCAACGAGATTCGCCTCTACCAGGGGAAGCGCCACGAAACGGTGGCCGAGTTGCCCGCCGGCAGCATCTGCGCGGTCACAGGCCTCACGCACACTATGCCCGGTAGCGCGCTCGGTGCCGAGGCAACCGCACCGCGCCCCCTGCTCGCCCCCGTCCTCTCCTACCAAGTCATCCCCGCGCCGGGAACCGACGCCTCCGCCCTCGTGCGCGCACTTCGCGAGCTTGCAAGCGAGGACCCGCTCCTCGGAGTTACCTGGCATGAACAGCTCCAAGAGGCCCATATTCAGCTTATGGGCGAGGTTCAGCAGGACGTGGTTCGCGAGCTCCTGCGTGATCGATATGGCATCGAGGTGGGATTCGGCCCCGGCGGCATCCTCTACAAGGAGACGATTGTCGACCCGGTCGAAGGGGTGGGGCACTTCGAGCCGCTGCGCCACTATGCCGAGGTGCGCGTACAGCTGGAACCGCTGCCGCGCGGAACGGGGGTGCAGTTTGGCACGCGCTGCTCTGAAGATGACCTCGATCGTAACTGGCAGCGTCTCGCTCTGAGCAACGCCATGGAGCGCGACCATGCGGGCGTGCTCACCGGGGCGCCCCTCACCGATGTGCGCATCACGCTCATCGCTGGCCGGGCGCACGCCAAACATACCGAGGGCGGAGACTTTCGACAAGCCACGTACCGCGCGGTTCGCCAAGCGCTCATGACGGCTCGCGAGCAGGGAGCGTGTGTGCTGCTGGAGCCATGGTATCGGTTTCGGCTTGTCGTTCCCGCCGATAAGGTTGGTCGCGCGCTCACCGATCTCACGCGCATGGCAGCGGTATTCGAAGCACCCGAAGCAGCAGGCGAGATGGCAGCGATCGAGGGGGTCGTTCCGGCTTCCGAAACCGGCGAATATGGGCTCGAAGTCGCTCGGTATACTGGAGGACGCGGCCGCATCTCACTTGAGCTCGAAGGCTATGCGAGCCGCCATGACGCAGAAGCGGTCATCGAAGCCGCCGCATACGATCCGGAGGCAGACCTCCCCAATACGCCTGACTCCGTGTTCTGCAGCCATGGCGCTGGCCATACCGTCAAGTGGTACGACGTACCGGAACACGCCCACACGACGGTCGACCCCGCGCACCTGCGCCCATGGCGCCCAGCCGACGCTGCGTTTTTTACGAAAAGGCCGTAACCGGTGGACTATGAATTTAACGCGCGCGATCAAGCTCTGCCTTGAGGCGGGCGGCGGCGCTGCGATGGGCCAGGAACGAGAACGCCCCGCACGCTATAACCCATGCGACCATAAGACCTGCAAGCAGTGCGGGCGGTGCAGCCGACCCCATGCCGCAGAGCGCCCGGGCGAGCTCCGCCGCCTGGCCACCCGGCATGAGCCACCACACCTATTGCAACGCACCGCCAAGGCCACGCCCACAAGACCACCCAAGTGTGGCAATCCCGGCGAGGGCGCCCTAATCCTCTTTCACCTGGATGCCCAGAAGACCAGCAAGCTGCACGGCCTGCTCGGGACCAACGATGCAACCGCGCAGCTCGCGGAACGTATTCGATACGATGATGCCGGAAATATCGCATGTTGAAAGGTCTATTCCCAAAAGCGACGTGCGGAACACATCCGCGCGCGTTAGGTCGCACGACTCGAACGCGCTGCGCTTGAGCGAAACGTCGTGCCACAGGCTCTCGGCCAGATTCGTCTTCCGTGCGCGCAAATCGCGAATGGAAGCCTCCGAGAACTCTGCGTAGCGCATCTGGCTCTCTGCCAGCAAGACGCTGGTAAAGCGGCCTTTCTGAAAGCTCAGGCCCGGAGCGGAGCACGAGATGAAGTCACACCGGTTGAGCCAGCAGCGCTCCATCGAGCACGAGATGAACCGGCACCCCATGAACTTTACATCGGTAAACGTGCAACGCGAAAAGTCTACGTCCTCGAACACGCAGGATTTGAAGACCACCTGATCGAATGTTGCGCCCCTGCCGACACCGCGACAAGCTCAAGCCCATCGAAGGCCGTCATCGTCACGAGCGCATCGCCCTCGGCAAAGAGCGCGAGCAACTCGTCGCTGCCCACATGCGCATTGATATGCTCGCTTGCCCGCGCAAACCCTTCACGCCGCGCCATATCGACCTCACCGCACGCCCGAAACCACCCATCGAAGTTGGCCGCCTTGCGAAGGCCCGCTGCGCGGCCCCGCCCATTGTCCCACAAGGCCAACGCGCGCAAAAGGAGGGCACGGAGCGCGACGTCCCGCAAATCCGCGTGCGGTGCCAGAGTCCTGCCATGCCCCACGGATTCGAACGCAGAGCGAGGCCTTGCCATGCCCCGGGAATCCGCACACTGCGCCAGGGCCCTGCCATGTCCCACAAGTCCGCGCACGGCGCCACCCCCCAGCAATGCCCCGGGAATCTATGCGCAGCGCCATGCCCTGCAAATCCACTATGATTTGAATTATGGGCGGGCAAGCCCCCCGCACGACACCAGCGAGGCCACCGCCCGTTAGCCGCCTAACCGCATCTCGCAAAGGAGCACGCATGGCACTTCAGGAGATACCCATCAGCGACCTCAGCATCAATCCGTTCGAGCTCATCGGCACGGAATGGGGGCTCGTGACCGCCGGCGATGCAACGGGCTTCAACACCATGACGGTGAGCTGGGGCGGCATGGGCGTGATCTGGGGCAAAAACGTCGTAACGATCTACGTTCGCCCGCAGCGCTACACCAAGCGCTTCATCGATGCCACGGGCCGTTTCACGCTCTCGTTTTATGCCCCGGAGCACAAGCGCGCGCTCGGGGTGCTTGGAACGAAAAGCGGCCGCGACGGCGACAAAGTTGCCGAGGTGGGGTTCACGCCGTTCTTCCTCGACGGCACGACCGCATTCGAAGAGGCGCGCCTGGTTCTCTCGTGCCGGACGCTCTACGCCGACGACATCAAGCCGGAATGCTTCCTCGACCAAAGCTGCGACAGCGCCCATTACCCCAAGCATGACTATCACACCATGTATATTGCCGAGGTTGAGCACGTCTATCGCGCGGAGTAGGCCGAGTGCAACGTATATGGTTTTCGCGGGTCAGATGGCATGTCAAGACCTTTTGACGGCACCAATGCGCTGTGATTGGGGCCATGTCGGGCCCTTTTGATGGTACGCTAGCTCGCGCCATGGCACGCTCCTTCTCGACAGGGCCGTGCCGAAGATCGAGGGAGGGCAAGCATGCAGATCGGAGCGCGCATACGCAACCATCGTACTCAGGCGGGCATGTCGCAAGACGACCTCGCCATGCGCGTATACGTGAGTCGCCAGACCATCAGCTCGTGGGAAAACGATAAGACGTATCCCGATGTGCAAAGCCTGCTTCTGCTCTCCGAGATCTTCGACACGTCCATCGACGACCTCATCAAAGGAGACGTGGAGACCATGACCAGTACGCTCGATTCAGATGCAACCACCATGAAGCGGCTTGGCTACACCATGCTCGGCTTCCTGGCACTGATGCTGCTTGCTTTGGTTTGGCTAACGGTTCAGCTCGTGGTTTGGGATTGGCCATTTGCCCAGACGTTGCCTACCTTCGTGCTCGCACTCATGCTATGGGGCATCGCGATGTTCGCAGCCGTTTGGGCGGATCGCATCAAAAAGGAGCATGACCTCGTAACCTATCACGAGATCGTCTCCTTCTGGAAAGGCGAGCCCATCGACCGCGATACGCCTCGCGGGCGCCGTTTGCGCTTGATCCCTACCTGGATGAAGGTCATCCGCACGATCGGCATGACGCTTCTCGCGGCAGCGATCGGCGCCTTCGTGGGCTACGGCGGCTCCGCACTCGTTAACCTGCTGTTAGGGTAAGTTCTAGGGCAATGGCGCCGGCACCGCATTTAGATGGTGGCCCGGCACCGGGCAGAATGGCGGCTCAGCGCCGGGCATGGCACGGTCAAATGGCAACGCATTACCTGGTGTCGAGCGGTCAATCGGCTCTCCAAAATCCCGTTATGAAACGCCAACACCCGGTATTGAATTGTCAAAACGGCCATTGCCCATTCAGCGCAGGCGATTAAGGGCGGCGAAGAGCTCGCACGGGCGAGGGCGCGCCAGACCGCAGGCAGCATCTCCGTAAGGCGAAAGCGCCTCCCAACCCTGCTCGTCAAGAACACGGAAGGCCTCGTCTACCACATCCCGTAGCGCGCGCATGCCATCGAGCAGCCCACGCTCGAGCACCACGCGCACCATCTGGGCAAGAGCCGCTGACTGCTCAGCATCCACGAGCTGCTCGACCAAGCGCAGATCTGTGTCGTACGAGCCAACAGAAAACCCGTCACGACCGCGCCCGCGGACCTTGAGATGCTCGTGCCGAGCGGTTCCAGCACCGTCGCCTCCCCTTGCTCGGCCACGACGCCCGGGCCGCCCCGTCGAGCGGCGCTCGAGCCTTCCACCCAGCTCGAGCGGACGCGATGCCGGGGCATCTTGATCCGATGACGATGAAGCGGAGGTCTCGCCCGCCTCGCTCGCCTCACCCGCCTCGCTCGCCTCCCCCGCCGAAACGCCCAGACCGGACACCTCCGGGTACGTGCCCGCCAACCGCGCATCGGCAAGCACAGCCCGTACGCGCTCCGTGATATCGTTTGCCTCGTAGGCGTCCATCTGAATAACGCTATCTGCCACCGGGAAAAACGCTCCCGAGCTTCCCATCACGAGCACGCAGCTCACGCCGTGCCGCTCCCAAAGGGCGCGCACGCGCTCGACGAACGGCGTGATGGGCTCGTGCCCCGCCGCAACCACCGCCTCCATGAGCGCGTCGCGCACCATGAAATTCGTTGCCGATGTGTCTTCATCGATCAGCAGCGTCCGAGCGCCGGCCTCGAGGGCCTCTACAGTCGACGCCGCCTGCGAGGTGCTTCCACTTGCGTCTTCCGTGCTGAACGAACGCGTATCGCGACCATCTGGAAGGTTGTTGATGAACGGGGAAATATCGACCGCATGCACGACGCGGCCGTCTTCCGCGCGCAGCTTCATCGCCGTCTCATCGGTTGCCACAAGTTCGCGCCCATCGCCCGCAATATGGTCGTATACACCCTCTTGCAGTGCTTTGAGCAGAGTCGACTTGCCATGGTAGCCACCGCCCACGATGAGGGTGATGCCCCGGCGAATGCCCATGCCGCGCACACGGCCGCGGTGGGGCAGCTCGAGCGTCACGCGCATGCTTTCGGGAGAGGTGAAGGGCCGAGCGCCCGCAAGCGGCTTCGCCGAGACACCGCTCGACCGTGGCAAGACCGAACCGTCCGCTACAAAGGCCACGAGGCCCCGCTCCCGCATCGCAGAGCGAACTGCCCGCTGATCGTCGGCCAATTCCGCTGCCTTCTGAGCCGCACGCCGCCCAGCGTCATCTAGCATGAGCGCGCGCTCCACACAAACCGGGATGAGGTCCAGCAGCATACGCGCCGCAGCGCGCGCATCGATGGTGCGACCATGCGCCGGGAGACCCGCCTCGAAGCGCAGCATCACCGCGCCATCCGGCGCGATCTCGCTGGCCGACCGCGCGAGTATCTCGGGACCCGGATTGCTTGTTCCGATAAACCCGCTCTTGCCCGAGCCTCCCACCTTGAAGCTCGCCCGCGCCGCCTCCTTCGAGAACCGCCGCACGAGCAGGTCCTCCGTCGCCGTGCGCCTATGCGCGGCATCGCGGCAACATGCCGGAAGCCCGGAAACATCGCCTGGAACAAATACCGCAAGTTGAGAGGGCGCGGCGAACGGATCCCCCTGCACGTGGGCGATATCCAGCTCGAAATCACCGAAATCGTATGTTCCGCGCAGGCCCTTGTATGCCGGATATCCGCGCCGATCGATTGACGCGAGCTGGCGCTCCAAGTCCCGGTCCGTCTTCATGCCGCCCCCTTTGCTAGCTCATCCGATTGTAGCAAGGTGTCCAAGACGCTGCTTGTGGGCGAAGGAGTGCCCGCAGGCACACCGCGCGTACCGCCCGCGCCACCGCACCTGCCCCCGGCCTCACCGAACCTGCCCCCGGCCTCGGTTGGCAAGCAATCACGCATGGGTACCATGGAGTCATCCAGAGAAACGGAGGTGACCGTGACAGCGCTCTTTCTGCTGGCTGCACTCCTAGCCGTTGTGCTCGCCTATTGCGCCGCGAGCATAATCATCATGCGCGCGGGCTGCAGCACCCCGCCCCAAGACCTTGAGTACCTCATCGTGCTCGGCGCCATGGTCCGGCCCGACGGACTGCCCACGCGCGCGCTGCATTATCGGCTCGAAGCGGCGCTTTCCTATCTTGCCGAACACCCCACCACCATCGCTATCGTATCCGGTGGCCAGGGTGCCGACGAACCCGTTAGCGAAGCGGCTGCGATGGCATGCTGGCTCGCAGACCGCGGCGTCGGCAGCGAGCGCATCATTCAGGAGAGCGCCTCGACCACCACAGCCGAAAACCTCTCGCTATCCACTCAACTCGTGCCCGGACTCCGAAAGCGGCGCGTAGGTATCGTGACAAACGACTTCCATCTTTATCGCTCCCTGCTCATCGCCCGCAAACAGGGGTTTCAACGAGTCTGGGGCATTCCCGCCGCCTCCACGCCCGAAAATCTTCCCGTGAACCTCGCCCGCGAGTGCTTCGCCCTCATCAAAAACCGCATCCAGGGCAACCTCTAAACCATCGCAGCCTCCCGGAGCGCGCTCATTGATGCCCTCATAAGGTCAATCCAAACAAGTTTTCAACTTTTGGGCACTTCATCGGCACCTGTCTGAGTACATGCCAATTGAGGCTCATAGAAACCGCAGGTGGAAACGTTGCTCGAGCAAGGGGCAGGACCTATATACCCAGACCTCTTCCAAGCAAGTGCCCAAAAATTGAACTCTCCTATCAATTAAGAAGCACTCGTCTGCCGAAACGCTAGAAGGCGCGCTCGTCGCCGCCCGCATGGCCCACTTCATACATGCTCGCCCCGCCCTGCAGACGCCCACCGCCCGCCGCACATTACAGCTCGTCGTACGGCATGCGGCGGCGGACGAAATAGTACAGCACCAGCAGCGACCATGCGAACGGGAAGAAGCAATAGCTCATGCCCAGCACTGCAAGACGCGCCACGTAGAACACCCCGCGCCCGAGCCCCTCGCGCTCTCTGGTTTCGCACGTCATGCGCACGAAGCTGCCTCCCGGCGTGGACCCACCGTGCAACCATGGAAGCACACCTTCAACCAGCAGAAACGTCGCAACTGACACGACGAGAATCCATGGTGCTCGCGCCAAGCGATCCCCGCCCGGCACGTTCTCGAATAGCATCGTGAGTGCCGTGGTCGCCACGATGACGATCAGCCCCATAAGGAGGCTATCGAGCCCGAACGCCACGCAGCGGCGCACGAACCCCGGTTCATGGGTGATATCGCTGGCATTTGCCAGCGCGCCCGGTGGCAGAACGCGCCCGAGCTGCCCGGCGAACCACCAACCAATCGCCGCGCCAAGCGTGTTGTACATGAGGTCGTTGACATCGGCGGTGCGGTACGCGTACGGATATATTCCGAACAACCCCGTGCCCTGCGCGAGCTCGATGCAAAGCGAAGCCACAAGCCCCGCCACCACCGAAGCCCCAAACCCCCAGCGCAGAAGGCGCCCAGCGATAAACCCGAGGGGCACGAAGAACACCACGTTAAACGCAATCTGCGGAATCGTCGATATGCCCTCGCGCACGAAATCGCCTATAAATGCCAAGGGATTTAGTTGCCATGGCACACCGTACGTGATGCCCAAGCCAGAATCTCCCGACGGCAGCGGGTAGAGGGTAAAACAACCGAGACCAAGCAGGTAGAGCACCGCGAGATAGGTCGATGCCACCGAAACGAATTTGAGACGCCCATCGCGATGGTAGAGATACGCCAAAATAGGCAAGGTGAGCGCCGTGGCCGCAAGCGGCCACAAACCCACCGCGAGCATGAAGTTCTCGCTGTATCCGCTTATGAATCGCTCGATCATGCCCATGGCTACCCCGTGTTCGAAATCGCATTTGCACCGCAGCGCTATGCTCCATTGCCTACGCTGCCAGCCATTTTTACAGGTACACGCCAGACACACCATCGATTTTGCTTACGTGTAGCTTACGGTTTGGTAAGAAGAGGAGCAGGGAGTGTCCAGATGCGCGCGGCCGTCGCGAAAAAGGGCGCGAGATGCTTCGGGCCTGGCGCGTGAAGCGTTCTCAAAAGGGCCGCGCATTGCCCCCTCAAAAGATGCACGGAAGCCACTGCAAGCGATATGCTAAGAAGATAGCAAACTCATTCTGGAAAACGGGGGTTGCCCATGGCAATCGAAAAGGTCAGGGCGTATTTAGCCGAACATGACATGGCAGATCGCATCTTGGAATTCGAAGTTTCAAGTGCCACCGTCGAACTTGCCGCCCAGGCGGCGGGCGTGGAACCGGAGCGCATCGCGAAAACGCTCTCGTTTCACGCGGGCGACCGCGTGGCGCTCATCGTTGCTGCGGGAGACGCGCGCATCGACAATCAGAAGTACAAAGCGCAGTTTCACACCAAGGCGAAGATGCTCGGGACCGAGGAAGCCGAGCAGCTCATTGGCCATGCCGTCGGCGGCGTGTGCCCCTTCGCCGTGAACGACGGATGCGATGTGTACCTCGACGCCTCGCTCCGCCGGTTCGAGACGGTCTTCCCCGCCTGCGGCAGCGCGAACAGCGCCATCGAGCTCACGCCGGACGAACTCGAAGAGCTCTGCGCACCCTGTACCTGGGTCGACGTGTGCAAGCTACCGGCCTAGCGCGACGTGCAAAACGACCCCATGTAAAATCACCCCAGGGGTTTTTAACAAGGGGTTGTTATCATTGCCGTCCCGTGCGAGCGAGACGGCAGTCCTGTCCTGGCTATTCCGCAGTACGTCCCGCGTGCGCCAGTCCCACCAGGCAGACGACGGAACCCATGGCTGCAAGCACACCACCTGCAAGCCCAATGCTCGACAGCGAAAACGCCGTGCTCACCATGCCGCCAAAAAACGACCCAGAACCAATCCCCAAATTGAAGATCCCCGAGTATAGCGCGACCGCCACAGACGCCTCGTCCGGTCGCGTGTAGCGAATGATCTCGGCCTGGAACGCGATACCGAACGCCGTGTTGCACGCTCCCCACAGCGCGAGCATACCGAATATGCCTGCTACAAACGGTGCCGCGACATTCAACAGGAGCAGCGCTGCCGAAAGCCCCGCGAGCGCCGTACCCAAGAACGGAAGCCGGTGCGCGTCGTAGGCACGCGAGAACAGAAGGCTCCCTGCGAGCCCGGCAGCGCCGAAAACCGTGAGCGCCATGGTGGCGGTACCGGCGTCGAGGCGTGCGACCTGCGCAAGATACGGGTCGATGTAGCTGTACGCCGTGTAATAGCCGGTCGCCACGAGCAACGTGCTCACATAGACCGTCAGGAGCGCACGGTTGCGGAAGAGACCAGGCAGCTGACGCAGTCCGAAACGCTCGCCAGCGGGAATGCGCGGAAAGATGAGCGCCATGTAGACTGCGAGAGCTGCACCCACCACGCCCACGCAGGCAAACGTCATGCGCCAGCCCACTGCCAAGCCGATCGCACGACCAAGGGGCAGGCCGAACACCATGGCGACCGACGTTCCCGTCGCGACCATGCTGAGCGCAAGCGACCCATACTCCGGCGCGACTGCACGCGTCGCCATGACCGAGGCGATCGACCAGAAGATCGCGTGCGCGCAGGCAACGAGCAGGCGCGCTGCAACGAGCAGCTCGAACGTGGGAGCCACAGCGCAGGCGAACTGGCCCGCCGTAAACAGCGCGATTACCGTGAGCAGCAACCGCTTGAACTCGAAACGCGATGCAAACACCATGAGCGGCAGCGAGAGCGCCATGACCGCCCATGCATAGATCGAGGTCATCATGCCAGCCTGCGCCTCGGTAAGGCCGAAGCCGCCGGCGATGCTGCTCAAAAGGCCGATGGGCATGAACTCCGAGGTGTTGAACACGAAGGCCGAGCAGGTGAGACCTGCAAGCGCAAGCCACTGCCGCGCCGTCATGGCGTCGCTCTGCGAGGAAGCTGTGCGCGCTGCCGCACCGCGTTCGGCAGACGACTCGGGTGCGGCAGCAGCGGCAGATGTAATCTCAACGGCAACCGCTTCTCCGCATTTTTCCATCGTCCATCCCCTCTCCATGCTATTCGGGCGCTCGCTATACCCAACAAACGGTTCGCGATTGTAGCAAAGTGAGACTCTGGCGTTGGCCCTGGAGACACGGCAACATTTCCGAAACATCCCGCCGCGAGCAATGGCGCAAACGCGCCCCGCGAAACGCCTGCCGTGCATCCGTCAGACAAAAACTTCCGGATATCAACGGTTGTTTTCCGAGTCGCCGAGTATAGACGATTTTTAGCCCGCGTTTATCTGGGAAAATAACCGAGATTTCAGACGCATACTCGGCACATCCAAAAATAACCGTTGATATCCGAAAGTTTTGGCGCTCAAACACCGGCGGCCCCGCCACCGGCATGGGCAGCGGGGCCGCAATGTTAGAAAAACCCTGGAGTTCTTTTACATGGTGCTAGTCCTTCTTGATCCAGGAGAACATGGAACGAATCTTCTCGCCTGTCTGCTCGATCGGATGGCTGTTGATCTCTTCGCGCTTCTCGAGCAGCCACTTGTGGCCATTCGCGCAGTCATCCACGAACTCCTGAGCGAACGAGCCGTCCTGGATGCGAGCCAGGATCTGCTTCATGGCCTCGCGGCTCTGCTCGTTGATGACCTTGGGACCGGCATAGTACTCGCCGTACTCGGCCGTGTTCGAGATGGAGTAGTTCATGAAGTGGATACCGCTCTCGTACATGAGGTCCACGATCATCTTCATCTCGTGGTAGCACTCGAAGTACGCGAGCTCGGGCGGGTACCCCGCCTCGGTGAGAGTTTCGAAGCCCGCCTTCACGAGCTCAACAAGACCGCCGCACAGCACGGCCTGCTCGCCGAAGAGGTCTTCTTCGGTCTCCTCCTTGAACGTAGCCTTGATGATGCCGGAGCGGGCACCGCCCACGCCCCAGCAGTACGCGAGCGCGATGTCCCACGCATTACCGGTAGCGTCCTGCTGCACACAGGCGAGGTCGGGCACGCCGGAACCCTCGGTGTACTGGCGACGAACGATGTGGCCCGGGCCCTTAGGCGCGCACATGATGACGTTCACGTCCTCAGGCGGCACGATGTAGCCGTAGTGGATGTTGAAACCATGGGCGAAGGCGAGCGTGTTGCCGGGCTTAAGGTGCGCCTTGATGTGCTCCTCGTAGACCTTGGGCTGGGTCTCATCGGGCGTGAGAATCATGATGAGGTCGGCTTCCTCAGCTGCGGTGTCCATGTCGCACACCTTGAGGCCCGCCTCCTCGGCCTTGGTCCAGCTGCTCGAGCCCTCGCGCAGGCCCACGCGCACGTCGCAGCCCGAATCGAGCAGGTTGAGCGCATGGGCGTGGCCCTGGCTTCCGTAGCCGATGATGGCGATCTTCATGTTTTGGATCACCTCGGGCTTGCAGTCCGCCTCATAGTAAATCGTTACAGCCATTTCTTGTCTCCTTTGAATCGTGGCTGATAGTACCTTGCTCACATCTCCGTGTTGGGACACCGCCGCGGAATGAGTCAAAATGGACCCGTCCCAAAATGGATCGCTACGAGCGCGACATGGCGATCTTGCCCGTGCGCGTGATTTGGCGCAGGCCGTAGCCGCGGAAGAGATCCTCCATGGCGTCGAGCTTGCTCGCCGTGCCCGTCGCCTCGACGGTCAGCGAGTTCTTGCCCACATCGACCACCTTCGCGCGGAAGATGTTCGCGATCTCGATGATCTCGTGGCGCTTGTCGGCGGGCGCGAGCACCTTGAACAGCACGAGCTCGCGTTCGATGGCGTCCTCATGCGTCATATCGCTGATCTTATAGACGCTCACGAGCTTATGGAGCTGCTTGGTGAGCTGCTCGTATGCCACCGCATCGGCGTCGACGATGATGGTCATACGGCTCATGGTGGTGTCTTCGGTTGGGGCCACGGTCAGCGAGTCGATGTTGAACCCGCGTCGGCTGATGAGCCCCGTCACGCGACTGAGCACGCCGGGCTTGTTCTCGACGAGCACCGAAAGGATGTATTTCATCTCACTCGTCTCCCTTCTGCGCGGCAACACCGCGCGCAAGCCCGCTGCCCTCGGAGCCGGGTTGCGGACCGGCGGCAACGCGCGCCGACGCATCGGACTCATCGAGCGGCAGCGGCTCTGCCACGGTGCCCGCATGCTCGCCCGCCGGGCTCATGCCCTTCTCGGTTACGCGCACGCCGCCGAGCGTCACATCAATCGCGCCGATGATATCGTCGATGGCCGCGCCGGGCGCCACCATGGGATACACGGTCTGCGCCGTGGGAATGATGACATCCAGCAAGTAGGGGCCCTCGGCGGCGAGCATCCGGTCCAGAGCGTCACTGATCTGGTCGGGGTGCGCGATGCGCTCCGCCTGCCAGCCGTACGCCTCGGCCAGCTTCACGAAGTCGGGGTTCGCCGTGAACTCCGTGCACGAATAGCGCTCGTGGTAGAACAGCCGCTGCCACTGGTGCACCATGCCGAGTGCATTGTTGTCGATGACGAGTACCTTCACCGCTACACCGTTACCGAGCGCCGTGGCCATCTCCTGGATGTTCATCTGGATGGAACCGTCGCCCGCGACGCACACCACCTGCGCGTCCGGCCGCCCGATCTTGGCGCCGATAGCCGCCGGGAATCCGAAGCCCATCGTGCCCAGGCCACCCGAGCTGATGAACGTGCGGCTCTCCTCGCGGTGCACGTGCTGGTGCGCCCACATCTGATGCTGGCCAACCTCGGTCGTGACCACGCTTTCATGGGGATCGAGCTTGTTGGAAAGCGCCTCGAGCACTTGCTCCGGCGCGATGCGGTCGGGATAGTCGACGAAATCCTCGGTGTAGAACGGCCAGCGCTCGCGCCATTCGAACACGGTCTCGACCCATTCCGCACTTCTTGGCTGGGCCTCAACCTTGTCGAGTCGCGCGTTGATGGCCGCGACGACGCCTTGGGCATCGCCCACGATGGGCACCTGCGGGTCGCGCACCTTGCCGATCTCGGCCGGGTCTATATCGATGTGAATGACCTTCGCATGCGGCGCGAACTCGCTGAGCTTGCCCGTCACGCGATCCGAGAAGCGCGCGCCCACCGCAATGAGGAGGTCACACTCGGTCACTGCCATGTTTGCATACTTGGAGCCGTGCATGCCCACGGGTCCTAAGTTGAGCGGGTTGGAGCAGGGCATGGCCGCCTTGCCCAACAAGGTCGTGACCACGGGAATCTGCATCTTCTCCGCGAGCTCAATCACCTCGTCGCACGCATGGCTCGACACCACGCCGCCACCCACCATGAGCAGCGGTCGAGTTGCCGCGCGGATATACTCGACCGCCTGCTTGACCTGCTTGGCATTGCCGCGATAGTTGGGCCGGTAGCTGGGGATGTCGATATGGTCCGGATAGCGGAACACCATCTGCGCGCCGGCGAGGTCACTCGGGATGTCGATGAGCACCGGGCCGGGGCGACCGGTCGAGGCGATGTAGAACGCCTCGCGGAACGTCTTCGTAAGGTCGTCGGTGCTCTGCAAGAGGAAGCTGTGCTTCACCACGGGCATGGTGATGCCCACGATGTCGGCTTCCTGGAAGGCGTCGGTGCCGATGACGCCGCGCGTGACTTGGCCCGTGATGACCACGAGCGGCACGGAGTCCATGTACGCCGTGGCGATGCCCGTCACCGTGTTGGTGGCGCCGGGGCCGGACGTCACGAGCACCACGCCCACCTTGCCGGTGGCGCGGGCGTAGCCATCGGCCTCGTGCACCGCACCTTGCTCGTGGCGGGCAAGGATGTGCCGAATCTTCGTGGAGTCGTAGAGCGCGTCGTAGATCTTGATGGCCTGGCCGCCGGGGTACCCGAAGAGCGTGTCCACGCCCTCTGCCTCGAGGCTCGCGATGATAGCCTGGGCGCCGGTCATGGTCTTGCCCTCGTGCTCGGTATGGCTGCCTGGCCCGAAGGGCTTGCCGCTTATGGCGAGCTCCTTGAGCGCCAGCCGTTCGGCGCGCGTGGTACCCGCCGAAGGAGCGGCCTGCGCGGCAGTTACGCAGACATGCTGGCGAATATCGTCGGGCATGTCCGGCGTGCGCGGACTGCCGGCGAGCGGTGCCGGCTGCCCAGCTGCCGCCCCTGCCGCCGGCGTCTCCGTGCGCGCCGCCGGCGCGGCACCGCCCGCACGCTCCGTCCCGCTCCGGTCGTTCGCGTTCGTCATGACAGATACGCCCCCTTATCTGCGCTGGTCACGAGCTTTGCATACCGGCTCAGCACGCCGGTGATGTACTTGGGCGCGGGCGGCTGCCACGCAGCGCGGCGCTGCTTGAGCTCCGCCTCTTCCACCCGCAGCTCAAGCGATCCCGCCTCGATGTCGATGTCGATGATGTCGCCCTCTTCCACGAGCGCGATGGGACCGCCTGCCGCGGCCTCAGGCGAGACATGGCCGATGCAGGGACCCTTGCTCGCGCCGGAGAAGCGCCCGTCGGTGATGAGCGCCACGGACTTATCGAGCCCCATGCCGCAGATAGCGCTCGTGGGCGTGAGCATCTCGCGCATGCCGGGGCCGCCTGCCGGGCCCTCGTAGCGAATGACCACCACGTCGCCCGGGTTGATCGCCCCGCCGAAGATCGCCTTGCAAGCTTCTTCCTCGCTGTTGAACACGCGCGCGGGGCCGGAATGCCGGTACATTTCGGGCGAGCAGGCGGAGCGCTTCACCACGCCGCAATCCGGCGCAAGGCTGCCGCGCATGACCTTAAGGCCGCCGATGGGGCTGTATGCGCTCTCGATCTCGCGAACGATCTCTCCGTCCGCGGGCGGGCACTGGGCGATCCAATCCTTCATGCAGCCATGGCAGGTGCATGCCGTCTCGTCGAGCAGGCCTGCTCGCCCGAGCACGCCCAGAATCGCCGGGATGCCGCCCACGGTGTTGAGGTCCTCGATATGGAGCGGCCCCGCCGGCGCGATGCGCACGATGTTCGGCGTCTCGTCGGAGATGCGATCCCAGTCGTCCATGGTGACGGGGCAGCCCGCCGCCTGCGCGATGGCCGTGAGGTGGAGCATGGTGTTGGTGGAGCCGCCGAAGGCCATGTCGAGCACCATGCCGTTGTGGATGGCCGCGGGCGTGAGGATGTCGAGCGCCGTGATGCCCTTTTCGACCAGCTCCATCACCTGCATGCCCGTCTGCTTGGCGAGGCGGATGCGCTCGGAATACACGGCAGGCACGGTGCCGTTACCGGGAAGCGCCAAGCCGAGGGCCTCGGCCAGGCAGCAGATCGAGTTGGCGGTGAACATGCCCGAGCAGCTGCCGCATGTGGGGCAGGCGGTATTCTCGAGCCACGTGCACTCCTCCTCGGTCATGGTGCCCGCCGTAACCTGACCCACGGCGTCGAAAAGCGTGTTCAGGTCCGTCTGCTTTCCGCACTTATCATGCCCGGCGAGCATGGGCCCGCCGGAGACGAGCATGGTGGGGATATTCAGACGCGCCGCGGCGATGAGCATGCCGGGGACGATCTTGTCGCAGCTGGGGATGAGGACCATCGCATCGAACTGGTGGCCCTGGATAGCGCACTCGACAGAGTCTGCGATGACCTCGCGCGAGACCAAACTGTAGTGCATGCCCTCATGGTTCATGGCGATGCCGTCGCACACGCCGATGGTGTTGATCTGCAGCGGCGTGCCGCCGGCCATGCGAATGCCCGCCTTCACGGCGTCGGCAATCTGCTGGAGGTGGAGGTGCCCCGGGATAACTTCGTTCTGCGCGGAGACCACGGCGACAAGCGGGCGCTCAAGCTCCTCGTCGGTAAGGCCATCTGCCTTGAGCAGGCTGCGGTGCGGCGCACGAGCCAGCCCCTTCTTTACGGCATCGCTTCTGAGTTCCATACACCCTCGCTTCCCTTTACGTCGGCGCGTGGCCAAACGGCTGGTGAAATTCAGGAAATGCGAGGTCATGGCGTGGGTTCGGCGATTGCTGCGGCGATTTCCGCGCGGTCGCTTGGCGGGGGCCCGTCGGGACCCTCACCTACTACCCAACCCTGCTCGATGCCCGTAACGGGGGCGCCGGCGCGGCATACTGACGAGCCTGCCGCGCGGGGGATCGCCCGGCGCAGACACGCGTTCAGCTGCACTGCTCGAGGGGGTGTTCCCAACCAGTCGCCGCGGGTTCTCACGCATCCCCGCTCGCTGTGGCACGTCCGGCCGGTACTCGCCCTGTCATCGCATTTGCTGAGTGTTATTAGTGTCGCATGGGCACACGCGGGCACGGACGACAAGCAGGACACGAAACACGCAGGAAATACTTTGACATGATGGAGTGTCGCCCTCCATTCAGGACTCAGATTCACAGTTCGAGCCCCACTATTTCCCAAATTGCGCCAAGTGAACAGTTTTTGCAGGGGTGCCGGAGTATAGGCGACTTTTTGAAAAACAAACTCGCAGGTCAGCCGAATGAGAAAAGATGGGCTATTTGGCAGGTGGTCACAAAACTGTTCACTTGACGCAATATGGGAAACAGGACACTCGGAACATCCCGTTTCGAGAGCCTCCGACAAGCACCAGCAGGCGTCTGACGTAGAACCGTCACTCGGCGAAGCGGCGCAAGTCCCATCCACGGCGCTCCGCTTCGCGAATGAGCTCCTGCGGGCTGGCATCCTCGAGCGCCGTCACGTCTACGATCGCCCACGGCGAGCTCGAAAACACCGCCGACCCCGTCTCGTCGATAAGCGCCGCACGTAGGCGGTCGACGTTGATAAGAATGCGATCATCCATGGACGCCCCCTACTCGCTGCGCTGGCTAAGCCGCGCAGCCATTGTGCTTCCCGCCGTCACTTGAACCCGCATAGTCTTGAAAAAGAAGACCGGCACAGCGCGACAAGTACCCTAACGTGGCACTTTGCAACGGCGCGACGCGATAGAACCGTATTTGGAAAAACGCCGCGCTAGAACTCTCGGAACCCCTGCAAGCAGATAGTACCTCGGTATGCACCAGCCGTCCAAGCGGCTTTTCGCGTTGCGCGTCTTGGCTACAAGGTCGACGTCGTAAGACAAGGGCCTGTCGAAAACCGAATAGCGAAGCGACCGACGGCGACCTCAAAATCATGCGAGGTTGCTGCCGACCGTTTTCCCATACGCAGCAGAGGCTTTGTCCGAACGCAGGACGAAGCCCTTGTTCGTATGACCCGCTATAATAGAGAACGTTTCCAATCGTAAAGGGAGCCCATCTTGCTCAACCCTGCCTATGCGTGCAGGGGGGGTCGCAAAAACCAGCAGCCCTTCCCAGGCAACTCGCGCTAATAACCGAATAGCCTGCCCGCACGCCACACGCTCGCGCGCCGCCCGCCGCACCGGCGCCCGCCCGCACCGCACCGCTCTACCGGCGAACAATGTTGCTCAACTTTCTGCGCACCCTCTGATGTATGTAGGAGATGCTGTATCCGCTGCATACATCGAGGAGCGCACCCCCATGCCCACCGCTGTACCCGCTGCCATCCTGCGAGGCGGCGCCCTATGACCGCGCCGGCAACCTATCGCGGCACCATCACCCGTGAGCAGTGGCTCGTCGACGAGACCCGCGTGATCGCCCGGCTCATGATGGAAGAAGGCCTCACAAGCGACGCGGAACTCATTGAGCGCGTCACCTCCCAGAATCTCTTCCAGTACCCCACCGAGCGCGAACAGGCCTCTATCACGCGCGCCTGCGCCCGGCGTCTGCGCGCCCTCTCGGACGACCCGCAAACCCGCGAACGCGCCATCGACCTCGTGGCGCACGGCACGCCCGACCAACTCAACCAAACAAACCTCTACGCCATGATGCGCGATAACCGCGTGGTGTGGGACTTCATGCTCTGCCTGGTGGCACGCAAATTCGAAGCGCTCGACAGCACGCTGCACCGCTACGAAATCGCCGACTTCCTCGAAGATCTGCGCACGCAAAGCGCGAAGGTCGCCACCTGGAGCGACGCCACGCTCAACAAGGCGCGCCAGGTGCTCACCGCCTGCCTGGCGAACTGCTGCATGTACAACCGCAAAACAGAGCAGCTCGTACCCCTCTTCTTGGATTTCGATCTCGAGATGTGCATCCGGGCGAACGGTGACGAGGCCGCGCTGCGCGCCTTCGGTATGGAAGGGTAGGCGACATGACCGCATCGGAATCCCCCTCGTTGGCCATGAGCTTCGAGCTTATACGCTCGCGCTTCTGCGATCCAGATTTCCGCGAGGGCAAGGGCTTGGGCAACGAGGTCCCCTTCTTCGTGTTCTCGTATGACGCGAAGAAAGAGAATGAGGTACGCGAACACACAGAGGAACTGCTCCGCTCGTCGCAGGCGGGCGAGATTCCCACGCGCATCGTTCATTTCGACCTATGGGATATCTTCCGCTCCGTATGCGAGCACTTCGAAATCTTAGACGACCTCACGCGCTTGGAAGAGCGGCAGGGCACGGATGCGGTTCTGCAGCAGATCCGCGAGCTTGCCATGCCGGAAGACTACGTGAGCGTTATGGCAGACCGCTATGAGAGCGAATATGGCGGCACGGAGCCTGGTCGCGACGTGGTGCTCATCACCGGCGTGGGTAAGGTCTATCCCTTCACCCGCGCGCACGACATCTTGGAAAACGCGCAGCCTGTCCTAAGCGACGTGCCGCTCGTGATCTTTTACCCCGGAGTCTACGACGGTCAGAGCCTACGACTGTTCGGCTCCATAGCAGATGGCAATTACTACCGAGCTTTCACCCTGCTCTAAAGAGTTATGGGTTGGCTTGAACCCGTCCCCAGCCAACCCGACGAGCGACAGGAAAGGAACGAGGACATGCGTATCCACGATATGTTCGAACGCGATATCGACCGAAACATCAACGGCGTCATCAAAATCGACCAGAACAGCGACGAAATCATCCAACAGGAGCTCGAGGAGTACGTGGTCACGCGCGAGCTGCGCCGGCACTTCTCCACGTTCTACGACGCCTACGAGCGCGCGCTCGACGTCCCCACGGACAAAATCGGTGTGTGGATCTCTGGCTTCTTCGGCTCTGGTAAATCGCACTTCCTGAAGATGCTCTCCTACCTGCTCTCGAACCGCGTGGTCAACGGCAAGCACGCGCTCGACTACATCGAACCGCGCTTCGAGGATCCCATGCTCGCCGCGAAGGCCGTGCGCGCGGCCAGCGTTCCCACGGAAACGATCCTCTTCAACATCGACAATAAGGGCTCCGGCAAGGACGAGTCTGCCGTGGTGCGCACGTTCTACCGCGTATTCTACGAAAACCAAGGCTTCTATGGCGCCAACCTCAAGCTGGCGCGCCTGGAATCGCTCATCGAGCTAGAAGGCAAGACGGAAGCCTTCCGCGCCGCCTATGAGCAGGCAAGCGGCCGCCCATGGCTCGAATGGCGCCGCACGTTCACATCCAAATCCGAGCCCATCATCGAAGCGCTCGCGGCCTGCGGATTCCAAACCCGCGAGGAGGCCGAACGCTGGTACAACGCGACAGAGCCCGAAGACCTCTCCATCGACACCCTCACCAACGAGATCCGCGATTATGCCGAACGCCGCGCCCGCGAGCACAACGGCCAGTTCCGCCTGCTCTTCATGGTGGACGAAGTAGGCCAGTACATCGGCGGCAACACGAGCCTCATGCTCAACCTGCAGTCCATCGTGGAGGGCATCGCTTCGAAATGCGCCAGCCGCGTGTGGGTCGTCGTGACCGGCCAGGAGGCAATCGACGAGATCACCTCTGTGGCGAGCGACGACTTCTCCAAGATCCAGGGCCGCTTCGACACGCGTCTCTCGCTCTCCAGCTCGGATGCGAGCGAGGTCATCAAGCGCCGCGTGCTTGCCAAGACGCCGGACGCCACGCAGCTGCTTAGCATGAAGTACCAGGAAAACTCCGCCGTGTTGGGCAACCTCTTCGCCTTTAGCGGAGATACCCGCGCGGACCTCACCGGCTACACCAGCGGCGAGGACTTCGCGCAGACGTTCCCCTTCGTGAACTACCAGTTCGGCCTCATGCAGAACGTCATGAACGAGCTGCGCAAGCAGGGACATTCCGGCAAGCACCTCTCGAGCGGCGAGCGCTCCATGCTCTCCGGCTTCCAAGAGGCGGCGCAAGCTGTGGAAAACCTCGACGAGAACGCGCTCGTGCCGTTCTGGCGCTTCTACGACGGAGCTCAAACGTTCTTGGAAAGCTACCACCGCCGCGTGATCAACCGCGCAGCCGAAGCGGCAGATAAGCACCAAGGCCTCGACCCTTACGACGTGAACGTGCTCAAGCTGCTCTTCCTGGTGCGCTGGGTGGAGCGCGATGTGGCGCCTACCATCGATAACATTGTGACCCTCATGACGAGCGACGTGCGCGAGAACCGCATGGAGCTGCGCGAGCAGGTGCAGGAATCGCTCGATCGCCTGCTTAAGCAAAACTACATCGCACGGAACGGCAACCGCTACCAGTTCCTCACAGATGAAGAGCAGGAAATCGCCAACCAGATCGCCCGCACCAAGGTGGATACCGCGCAGGTCGTGCGCAAAGCGGGCGAGATCCTCTTCAAAGAAATCTTCGACATGCCCAAGCTCACCGTAGATAAAAACCAGTTCCCTGTGGAGGAATGGCTCGATGCCACGCGCGCAAGCGCTCCGGGCGGCCTTACGCTGCGCGTGCTAGCGTGCATCGACGGTTCGCAGCCCCCCACGCGCGAAGAGCTCATCATGCGCTCGAGCGGCAACGAAGCCATCGTGCTGCCCAGCCAGGAGATCGACTTCTTCAGCCCCATCATGGAGGCGGCACGCATCGAACAGTTCACCCGCACGCTCGTGCGCGGCAACCTCCCTGCCAACCAGCAAGAGATCGTCCGCTCAAAACAGCAGGAGAAGACGCGCCTGGAACGCGAGGCAAGCGCCCTCTTGGAGCAGGCTATTCGCCAAGGTGAGTTCTACGTGCAAGGGCAGCAGGTCACGCCCGCTAAAACGTCGCAGGCGAAAAAGGCCATGGAGGAGTGCCTCACGCGCCTGGTGAACGCGGTCTACCCCAACCTCTCGCTCATCGACACGAACTACGACGGCGACGACGACATCCGTAAGATCTTGAACGGCGCCATGCAGGCGCTCCCCGGTATCGAGCCCAACAAGGCGGCCGTCGACGAGGTCGACCGCATGCTCAAGGGCGAGGCAAGCCGCCACCGCACCGTGAGCATGCGCGATATCCAAACGCGTTACCAGGCCGCTCCCTACGGCTGGCGTGAACAGGATGTCGCCGGTGTGGTGGCACTGCTGCTGGAAGGCAAGCGCGCAAAGCTCACATATGCCGGCAAGGCAGTAGATCCGCGCGGCCCCAAGTGCGTTTCGTACCTGCGTCAACGCAGCATGATCGACAAGGTGCAGGTGGAGGCACGCGTCGCTGTGTCCGAAGGCACCCGTTCGCGCGTACGCCGGGTGGTGGAGGAACTCTGCGACGCGCATAACCTCCCCGTAGAGGAAGACGCGCTCGCCGAAGCCTCACGCAAGCTCTTGGAGGAGCGCCTTGCCGGGCTCAAGCAGCTTATAGGTGTGGAATACCGTCGCAACGGCAGGTACCCCGGCCGCGCAGATGTGGATAACGCTATCAGGACGCTCGAAGGCGTGCTCGCCACAGGTATGGATTCCGCCGATCTGCTGAACTCCATCGCGAATGATCACAACGAACTGCTAAACGCCGCCGAAGACCTCGAAGACGTGGACACCTTCTTCAATACCCAGCAGCGCGAGACGTTCGACCGCGCAGGTCAGCTCTTGAAAGACATGAAGAGCGAGCAGAGCTACCTCGCCACGAACGAAGAGGCGACATCTGCCCTCAAGCTCGTAGATGAGATTCTCGACCTGCCGAGCCCCTATAGGCGCATCAAAGAGCTCCCCGAAGCCTCCCAAACGGTGCAAAATGCCTACAGGCAGCTACTTAAAGCGAAGCGTGACGACCTTCTAATGCGCATCGAGAGCGTCTTCGCAGAAACCCGTGCTTATGCGGACGAACATGACGTCAAGCTGCCTAGCATTGAGCAGACGCGCCTTTCCTTCGAGGGCTATGCGAAGGACTACGACTCGCTTGCCCAGCTCGATGCCCTGTGCACGCGCCTGGAACAAGCCCAAAGCAGACTGTACAGCGAAATCGAAACCGAGCGCGACCGCCTGGAGGCGCGGCATGCAGCGTCACCCGTTGCACCCACACGGGCAGGCGCGAGCACCGACGGCGGTTCCGCCCCAACCATCCCGCCCGCTTCTAAACCCAAGCTTAAGCACGTCTCGCGCAGCGAGGTCTTCAAGCCCCAACGCCTGCGCAATGAGGCGGAAGTCGACCAGTACCTTGAACGAGCTCGCAAGCGGCTGCTCCGCGCGCTCGAAGGCAACGACGCCATCCAAATGAACTAGTCGCCGCGCGGACGGCCCTCCGTGAAGCAGCCGCCCGCGCACCTCACGCATACCGAAGGAGCGTGCATGGATACCAAACCGCTTGAAAAGTTCTGCCCCTGGGCTCGCGTAAAGCTCATCGATGCCATCCACGCCCGCTGCGTGCTCAACGGCCTGGACGACGCTGGCCGTGCCGCTGCTGGTATGGGTTCCGAGGTTGTTGGCGGCCGCGTACTCAGCCCAGTTGAACGCCGGCAGCGCGACAACCTCTTCACGCGCATCGAAGCAGTTGGCTACAACGCCTTCGTGGATGAAAAAGCCTACACCTGGTTCAACCGCTTCATGGGCATCCGTTACATGGAGGTGCACGGCTATCTGCCGAGCGGTATCCGCGTGCTTTCAGATACCGATGGATCGTTCGGCCCCGCGTGCCTGCGCGCCGCCGGAGAGCTCGATCTGCCCGGTCTCGACCGCGACCAGGCGATCGACCTCGCGATAGCCGGTAACCGCTCGGAGCTCTTCCGCCTCATCCTCATCGCGCAGTGCAATCAGCTGGCCGATGCCCTACCCAGCGTATTCGATCATGTGGATGACGCTGACGCCCTTGTGCTGCCCGACGCCCTGCTTAACAAAGACGAAAACAACGTGCTCTACCACCTGATGGAGGACATTCCAGAGGAAACCTGGAACGACGTCGAGGTCATGGGCTGGATGTACCAGTTCTACAACAGTGAGCTCAAGCGCGCGTACTTCGATAGCAAGCGCAAGGCGGCCGTAGAGGACATCCCGCCCGCCACGCAGCTCTTCACGCCCGACTGGATCGTGCGCTACATGGTGGACAACTCGCTCGGGCGGCTGTGGATGCTCAACTTCCCCGAAAGCCACCTCGCCGAGCGCGCGAAGACCGTAGACCCCGCCGAGCACCTCATGGAGTACTACATCGCGCCGGACGAGGAGCACGAGGACGTTATCCGCATATCCGGGCCGGAGGACATCACCTTCTGCGACCCGGCGTGCGGCTCGGGGCATATCCTGGTGTACGCGTTCCGCCTGCTATTCGCCATGTACCAGGAGCGCGGCTACCGCGAGCGCGAGATCCCATCGCTCATCTTGGAGAAGAACCTCTCCGGCATGGAGATCGACCCGCGCGCCGCGCAGATCGCCGAGCTGGCGCTCGCCATGTGCGCCCGAGAGCACGACCGACGCTTCTTCACACGCGGCGTGCAGGCAGATGTCCGGGTGCTGGAAAGCGTGGATATCGATGCCGATGGTCTCGCACCCGAAAGCCCCCTGCGCGAGCGGAGCGGGCTGCTTGAGGGGCTGGCGCACCTGAGCGAGATCGGCAGTTTGCTCGCGCCGGGCAAGGACGACATCGCCGCGCTCGAGAGCGCGCTTGCCGAAGGCGCGAGCGACACCATCTTCGCCTCGCACGCGAGCGAGCGCGTGAAGCAGGCACTCGGCATGTGCCGCACGCTCGCACGCCGCTTCGACGTGGTGGTCGCCAACCCGCCGTACATGGGTGGCAGCAGCTTCAACCCGTTCATGAGCAAGTGGATGAAGAAGCACTATCCCGATGTTAAAAGCGACCTGTTTGCCGCTTTCATCGTTCGCATCATGAACTACGCGAACGACCACGGTGAAGTGGGCATCATGTCACCTTTCGTGTGGATGTTCATCGGTAGCTACGAGAAGCTGCGCAACAAGATCATCGACGAAAAGACGCTCACCAGTCTCATCCAGCTCGAATACTCTGGATTCGCCGGCGCAACCGTTCCGATCTGCACCTTCACGTTCCATAACTCGCATATCGATGACTATATGGGTGGCTACATCCGCCTTTCCGATTTCGTCGGCGCGTCCGTTCAGGCACCGAAAGCGCTCGAAGCCATCCAAAACCCCGACTGCGGCTACTTCTACCGAGCCGACGCCACAACCTTCCACGACATCCCCGGCTCCCCCATCGCCTATTGGGCTAGCGAAGCCGTCATGGATGCCTTTATTCATTGCAAGGCCTTAGGTTCATGGCTTACTACTAGAGAGGGCATGGCAACCGCAGACAACGATCGCTTTGTTCGTTGCTGGTGGGAAGTTTCCACCAGCCGATTGAACCCTTCCTGCCGCGATTCCGAAAATGCAACCGCTAGCGGCGCCAAATGGTTTCCATACCAAAAAGGAGGTGATTTCAGAAAGTGGTTCGGGAACAACGAGCTCGTTGTCAACTGGCTTAACGATGGAGAAGAAATCAGAGGCAACGTCGACCCAAAAACAGGAAGAATTCGTTCACACAATTACAACGGGCAATATGCTTTTCGCGAGGGAATCACTTGGTCATCGCTCTCATCCGGAATGATACATCTGCGCTATTCACCTCCAGGTTCACTCTTTGATAGCAAAGGCGCCAAAGGATTCTCCTCAAACACAAATAAAACCCTATATGCACTTAGCCTGATTAACTCAAGCGCCGCGTCATCCTTTTTGTCTTTCTTGGCGCCAACACTTGACTTCAAAGTTGGCGATGTCATCGAGATCCCAGATCCAGACGCAGATATCGAAACAACGATACCCATTGCGCGTGACTGCGTATCTCTTTCAAAGAAGGAGTACGACTCCCAAGAAACCTCTTGGGAATTCAAGCACAACTCATTGATATAGGCAGGAGACGCTATGGCGGAAATCACATTCATGCCAATTAACGAAATTAGCATCGATTTAGTGGCCGTAATATATGACTTCTTACTCGCCTGCCTCACGGGATATATCGTTTGGTTCAAAACTGACGAGTATATGCTACGACGCGAAGAGCGCGAAGCGTTTAGACGTGAGCAGCAGGAGTACTCACGTTATTTAGGCAGGCTATGTTTAATGCTTAAGTCATTTAAGCAGCCAGATGAGACAATCCGTTACACAATCGAAGATCTATTAGAAAATGCACCCGTCCGGCAATCTTTCGTGTTCCCAAATGATCAACGCACCGAACTCTTTGATTCGCTCGATCTTTGCTTCGGATCAATCCAGGCATGCTTGACGGGCAAAGGCCATTCATATGCTGAATTATTGAAGCTGTCTGAAGATCTCTCGAAATATCGCAGAGAGATACTATCGCTTCGAATCCAACAGCCTAAAGTCCGCTTCTGGAAGCTCTGGGGTAAGCCTTCTCTTGCAAATCCATATTAGTTTGTCCTTTCGGAGTATAAAATGCAGCTTGATTTCAAAGCGCTCTTCTCTTCAAATAGCTCTATACCAACTGAAATAGTTCCTCTTTATGAACAGTATCTTCTTGCAAGTCCAGCAATTGGAGCATCAGCTCGCTCATCTGGTTTTATTAGCGATCTTGGCATCACCACATCAGCGCTTGCGGAAGAATGGCTCAGGGTTCTTGACCCTGAGCACAGTATCATTCATTTTTATGAATCAGCTGCTTCACTCGAAGAGAAAGCCATTGAGCTGCAAGGTAACAATCTTTTATTCGGCCCGAACCAGTATTATCTGTGCACCCGATCAGAAAAAACCCAGTTAATCAAATCAGTAGAGAAGCTAGATGAGTATTCAGCATCAGCGAACTCCAAGCTCGGCAAACGGGCTACAAAACTCATCAAGCGCAGATATTATGAAGTGGACTCCGTGTATCGGCACATTCGAAACGCTCTTGCACACGGCTGCTTTGAACTCAACACTCATGATCGATTCTTTTTCCTAGACATGGACGGCGATGCTGAAAAATTGACTGCAATCGGCATGCTTACGATCAACACGCTTGAAGAATGGTATAAAAAGGCCTGTAACTTGGCAGAGAGAAAACTTTAACATGATGCTTGTGCATGTCCAGGCAGTTTTCTTGCATGCCCTCTCGTCAATCCACCCTTCAGCCTTTTGTGGCTTTCCCGCGCGATCATGTCAAGTTCGCCATACGATTAATCGCAACCCTGAACACGCTACCGTAAGGTCGGCTGCTGCCTGCGATGGGGATCTCAGACAGCGCCGCTTAATTTGGGTGGGGGCTGCCTACCGCTTAGCGACGGCGGCCCTTCTTCCTCCCCTCACGCACGTAGCTTCAAGCGATGGTTATAAGCTTGATTGTTGCGTCCAGGAACTTGAAAACCGGGACTCGCAGGTTCAAACATCACAGACGATGCTTGCGCAGCTTCTTCAGGAAGTCCTTTTCGAAACGTTTGCGCATGCCAAAGAAGAGTTGGTCGGTGCTTCCCGTCTCGGAGTTTGCGTACTTGAGCGCTTCGAGCTCGAGCGTGCAGATGTAATCGGCAACCTGAGAAATTCGATAGCGCGTAGGAGACGCATCGCGGTAAACAATGGCCTCCTTGGACAATGCGAACTCGACGGCATCATGCAGCGTTTGGGTAACCAAGGTCTGTCCGTTGTCGTAATAGACCTTAACTTCATTGAATTGTTGCAGATAATCAAGGTGATCAAGCAGGAAGACCGCGATGTCCCGCCTGATGCGCTTGATTGCGCCGCGTGGCGCCATCATGTTGGCGTCGAGCTCGGACTTCTTATAGGAAAACGCCGCATACCGAAACGGGAGGTACTGCAGAAAGACGCGGAACGCAGCGAGGTACTTCTTGCGTTCCTCAACATCCATGCCTTTGTATCCGTCGTTGCCGTTAAGCAGCGGCGAAAGATGGAGCGGAATATCCCTAAGCCCTTTTCTATTCAGAGCATTACGATAGTCCGCTTCGTATCGAGCAAATCCTTCGTTTTGTTCATGGAATACGAGGACTATAAGGTAGTACTTGGATTCGGTGCCGGGATCGCCGGATTCATCAACGAATATGGAAAGATCCCTCATAGTCCCCACGCCCCCAATAACAAAAATGCCGGGGGAAAACCCCCGGCTGTCGGAGGCCCTCCTTGTGGGGAAGACCACCTACTTTATATCACACGCCGGCTCGGCAATTCAATCATACCAAAATACGAACACATGTTCTCCATCATAGGCACGAACATCTGTTCTACACATAGAAAGGCGGCATAGCATGGCAACCCTCATCCGCGACAAGTACGAGGCGCACAAGGCCGAGGTCAACGCGCGCTTCGACCAGCTCAAGGCCAACGAGGAAGAGCTCAATCGCATCTTCGCCGAGATCTACAACATGGTGGGCGAGGTGCCCATCGAGGTCGAGGACAAGTACGTCTCGGTCGCACGGATCTTCGACACGGCCGACGAGTTTCCCGAGAGCTTCAAGGGCAACAACTACGTCCGCACCATGCGCGACGAGATCGTCTCGCTCATCTCCTATGCCGTGGGCTGCATGTTTGGCCGCTACTCGCTCGACGTGGACGGCCTGGTGCTCGCCAACCAGGGCGATACCGTAAACGAATACCTCGCCAAGATGCCCGACCCCGCGCACGTGAGCTTCATGCCCGCGGCAGACAACGTCCTGCCCATCACGGACGATGCCTACTTCGAGAACGACATCTGCGCGCTCTTCGAGCGCTTCCTCGTGGCGACCTATGGCGCGGAGACGCTCGAGGAAAACCTGCGCTTCGTGGCCGATGCCCTCTCCCCCGCCGCCAAGGGAACCCCGCGCGAAACCGTGCGCGCGTACTTCCAGAAGGAGTTCTTCGCCGACCACTGCAAGACGTACAAGAAGCGCCCCATCTACTGGCTGCTCGACGCCGGCAAGAAGGGCAGTTTCCGCGCCCTCTTCTATATGCACCGCTACCAGCCAAATCTCTTCGCGCACCTGCGAACCGCCTACGTGCACCCGCAGCAGGAGCGCCTGCGCGCCCGGCTAGACGACATCTCCGCCGCGGAGGACGCGGCGAACGGCCGCCAGAAAGCCGCACTCGCAAAGGAGGAAAAGCGACTCCTTGCCCAGCAAACTGAGCTCCGCACCTTCGAGGAGAAGGTGCACACCCTCGCCGACCAGATGATCGCCATCGACCTCGACGACGGCGTGAAGGTGAACTACCCGAAGTTTGGCGACGTGCTCGCGAAGATCAAGTAAGGAACGCATCCTATGAGAACCACCGACATTCAATCCGAGCTGCAACGCCTCTTCGGCGCGCAGGATTCCGCGCAGGGCGGCGCCATCGTGGTATGGCACGATCCCGATGGCTCCTTCACCGAAGCGCTCGACACCCTCGACCTGCCCGGCGTGGAGGTCATCCGCGAGGAGGACGAGAGCCGGTTCGCGCTCAAATGCCGCCTGAACGAGAACCTAGACGGCCAGCGCATCCTGCTGTACCGCCGCAGCCTGCGCCGGCTCGACGGCGACTGGTTCGCGGATGTGGAGGCTCGCTCGCAGAGCTTCTCGGCCGATTACGCGAGCGTGCAGCTGCGTGAGCTGGGCGCACCGGATACCCCGGAGATGCGCGAAGCGCTGCAGGCTCACCGCGCTTTCCTTGCCAAGAAGACCAACATGAAGCGCATCGGGAAGCTCACGGAGGCGTGCACCACGCCGCAAGAGCTCGAGCTCGTCATCATGGCCGTCGCCCTGGGCGCGACGGAGGCTGAGCCTGTGGCGATCCTGCGCACCTACCTTGCGAACGCTGCATACGAGGGAGCGCAAAAGCTGCTCGAGGCGCTCGATGCAGCGAACGCGCGAACACCATTCATCGCAGCCGTGAACGTATGGACGGGCTTTGCGGGCGATATCTCCGATACTGCAGCACTCACGCAGCACGTGCTGCTGAGCGCCCTCGCCCCTCGCCTGCCCGATCAGGCGCTTGAGACGCTTCAAACCTGTTTTTCGGCGCCTCATGCCGCGTTCTGTCACGCAATCTTCAACGAATGGGTACGCGGCGACCAGCAAGACGGTCTCTTCACCATGTGCGTCTCGATTGAGCAAGCTACCAACATGGAACAGCTCCTAAGCATGGTGGCAACAGATTCCCTCGCGCCCGCCGATGTCTTCCCTTGCATCGACGCGGTGCTCTTACGGCGCCTCTTCGATATCGTGAACGCAGGGGCCGAGTATGTCGACGAGGTGCTGGCACTCGCGGCGAGCCGGCGCAACTCCGCGTGGTATGCGACGTTCTCGCCCTTCTATGACAGCGTCACAGCGGCAGCGAAGATGCAGGGCTTCTACCGCGAGCACGGCCCTGCCCTTGCCCCCGGCACGGCGGAGCAGGTGTGGCACTTCTACACAGAGCAGGGCTACCAGATGGATCGCTGGTACCGCGACCTGCACATGGCGTTCGGCCGCGCCCTGCGCGGAAGCGGCATCGAGGACTACAATCTCACCGAGGACTTCCGCGCCTGCACTAACACCATGGAAAACCACTACAAGGGATGGTTCTTAAAGGAGCTTGCGCGGCGCTGGACGGGCGCTGCAGAGGAGAACTTCCTTACCCAGGGCTACGCAGACGGCATCCCGCGCCAAGTGGACTTCGACCTGGCGGAAGTCGACCCGCTCACGCGCTCAAGCAAGCGTGCGTGGGTGATTGTTTCCGATGCACTGCGCTACGAGGTCGCCACCGAACTCGCCGAACGCCTAGAGCGCGAGACCAAGGGTTTGTGCGTGCTCGACGCGATGCAAGCGGAGTTCCCCTCGATCACGAAGTGCGGAATGACGGCGCTCCTGCCCAAGGGGTCGTTTGCCATGGTCGAGGCTTCCGCACCTAAGACCGGCCTCGTGATCATGGCAGACGACAAGGAAACCCCCACATGCGAGGCGCGCGAGCAGGCTATTCGCACGCACCATCCCACCGGCATCGCCGTGCGCTACGTTGACTTCGTCAATTCCATGACGCGCACGGAACGCCGCGAACGCGTTGGCGAGGCAAACGTGGTCTACATCTACCACGACTCCATCGATGCCGTGGGCGATAAGCCTGCCACCGAGCGCAAGGTCTTCGCCGCTTGCGAAGACGCGATCAACGAGATCGTCACCTGCGTGCAGATCATCGTCCGCGAATTCAGCGCATCGAGTATCATCGTGACGGCAGACCATGGTTTCCTCTATACCGCCGACCCGCTCCTAGAGTCCGAGCACGCCGTGATAAGCGATGTCTCCGGCGATGTCGTAGAGGCAGGCAGGCGCTATGTCATCGCCCGCGAGGGAGCCTCTTCCGAGGCGCTTGTTCAGATGGCGCTCCCCGCCTCTGGCAAAAACGGCACCACGCCGCTTGTGGGATTCACACCGCGAGAGTGCGTGCGCCTGCGCAGGCCAGGTGGCGGTGAGAACTACGTGCACGGCGGCATCTCGCTGCAAGAGCTGTGTGTTCCCGTGCTGCGCTTCACCAACAAGCGCGCCGGCTCGAAGGGCTACGTGGCGAACGCACCCGCAGGAATCTCGCTCGTCACGCAAATCGACACCATCTCGAACAGCATCTTCACCCTCGAGGTGCTACAGGAAAGCCCGGTGGGAGGCAAGGTGCTCCCCGCCACATACGAGCTCTTCGTAGGCGACGCGGCGCACGCACCGGTGACGGATACTGCCCTTGTGGTGGCCGACCGCGCCGATGAAGACGCCACGCACCGTGTGACGCACGTGCAGCTGAGCTTGAAACCCGGCGTGCAGACCTCTGAGAGCCAGCGCTACTTCCTGTATGCGCGCAACACGGAATCCGGCATCGCGCAAAGCCTACGCGAGGTACGCATTCGCATTTCGTTCGCCCCTTCGATTGATTTTGGATGGTAGGAACTATGGAACAGGAACGCATCGATAATTCGGCAACCAGCACCTTTGTAACCAACACTACAACTGCCAGCGCCCCCATGGAAGGTACCGCCGCTCAGACCCCCACCTACAAGAAGGACGCGCTCGACGAAAAGATCGTGCGAAACTTCCCCGGCAAGATCGTGCGCAAAGACCTCACCGCGCTCATGAAGCGCGGTGCGGGCATCCCCACGTTCGTCCTCGAGTACCTGCTGGGCATGTATTGCGCCACCGACGACCCCGAGGCGCTTGAAGCGGGACTCGCCCGCATTCGCAAGATTCTCGCCGAAAACTACGTGCGCACCGAAGAGAGCGAAGTCATCAAATCGCGCATTCGCGAGCTTGGCCAGTACACGATCATCGACAAGGTGGGCGCCTACCTGGACGAGCGCCGCGACCTCTATGTGGCGCAGCTTGCAAACCTTGCCATCGAGCCATTCATCATGCCCGATGAATACGTGCGCAAATACACGAAGATGCTCACAGGTGGTATTTGGTGCATAGCGCGAATCCAGTACCTGCGACCTGAAGACGCCGCCGAAGACCCGCTGGCAGACGTCTTTGGCGAGGGTCCTGCAGCGATTAAGCCCAAGCCGCAGCCCGGCAAGAAGGGGCCAGAGAACTCACCATTCCATATCCTCGATCTCACGCCCATCCAAATGCCGAACCTCGATGTGAACGAGCTCATTAGCCATCGCGCGAACTTCACCACCGATGAATGGATCGCGCTTATTCTGCGTTCGGCCGGCTACGAACCCAACGCGCTCACGCCCCGCGAGCGCCTGCATTTCCTCACGCGTATGGTTACGCTCATCGAACTGAACTACAACCTGTGCGAACTGGGACCGCGCGGCACCGGCAAGTCACACATCTACACCGAGGTCTCGCCCTATTCCTATCTGCTTTCTGGCGGACAAGCCACCACGGCCATGCTCTTCGCCAACAACACAGCGCGCACGGGCGGCATTGGTCTGGTGGGACACTGGGACTGCGTCGCCTTCGACGAGGTCGCCGGTATGCACTACAAGGATGCGAACGCCATCCAGATCATGAAGGGATACATGGCGAACGGCACCTTCGGCCGCGGGCGCGAGCAGTTCAACGCCGAGGCCTCCATGGTTTTCGAGGGCAACATCAACGATTCAGTGCAGAACATCTTGAAGACCACGCACCTCTTCGAGCCGTTCCCACCGGAATTCAACAACGACAGCGCGTTCTTCGACCGCATCCATTGCTACCTACCCGGCTGGGAAATTCCCAAGATGCGTTCGGACATCATCACCGGGCGCTACAGCCTTATCACCGACTGCCTCTCTGAGTTCTGCCACGAGATGCGCCGCCGCGATTTCACGCACTACATCGATCAGCACTTCCGCCTGAACAGCGAGTTCAACCGCCGCGACGAGATCGGCGTGCGCAAGACCTTCTCCGGCTTGGCGAAGCTCGTCTTCCCCGATGGCAACATGAGCAAGGAGGACGTGCGCATGCTGCTCGAGTACGCCATCGAGGGGCGTCGTCGCGTGAAAGAGCAACTCAAGATCATGGCAGGTATTGAGTTCATCAACGTGAAGCTGGGTTACACCGACGCGGAAAACTCCTCCGAGTCCGTGGTCGTGCGCGTGCCGGAACAGGCGGACGATACGCTCATCCCCGAGGGAGAGCTCATGCCCGGGCACGTATTTGCTATCGGCACGTCCCTATGCGACGAAACTGCCATCTATAAGCTTGAAAACAAGGCCGTCGCCGGTGAGATGAAGTTCACCGTGGAGGGCGTGGGCACCGGTAATCCCGCGCGCGATTCGCTCAACGCGGCGTTTGAGCAGTTCAAGCAAAACGCACCGCGCCTAGCAACCGGGATGAACATCGCGTCGAAGAATTACCTGCTCTACTATAACGACATCCAGGCGAAAGGGCTTTCGGCAGAGCTCTCGCTCGCAGAGTTTGTTGGCCTTTGCTCTGCCGCTGCAAACCACTCCGTGATGGCCGGCCTTGCGATTCCCGGCATCCTACGCATATCGGGCACAATCGAACCGGTCGCGAATCTCGAGGACGTGATGCGCGTTGCTAAAAACGCCGGCGCGAGGCGCGTGCTGCTACCAATGAGCTCCATTGCGGATTTACAGGCTATTTCGACGGAACTCATTGGCTCCGTAACACCGGAGTTCTACGCCGACGGAGACATCATCGCCGCTGCAAAGAAGGCGCTGGGAATCTAATAAAAGCTAGCGGCCTGCTGGTGCCAGACATCAGTAGGCCGCTAGCTAACAGAGAATTCAGCGGGAGCTCGGCACGTAGTCAAAACGTCGGAATAATGTCTTTTCCCAAATCGCGCCAAGTGAATAGTTTTGAAGGCACCCGTCAGGTATTCCGAATTTTCACACCTCGATTACCTGCGCTTTTCTTTTTACATATCTCTTTTATACTTCGACACCCCCGTTAAAACCGTTCACTTAACGCGATTTGGGTTTCCGCGAACCGCCTCATCATCTTTTCGAGGCCGGGCGTTTCGCATTTACGCCATGACCACGAAGGTCGTGGAGGCGCCAAGGGTGATCTCATCACCGGGATAGAGCTCCGCCGCTCCACCAGAATCGAGCACCTTTTCCTCGCCGTTGGCTCCGCTTACCAGCCTCGTGCCGTTCGTCGAGCCCAGGTCGCGCAGCAACCAGCGGCTGCACCCCGCATCCCAGCCCACGCTCGCATGCTCGGCAGACACGTCCTCTTCTACATCCGAGATATCCGCCGTGCCAGTGGCCACCGCGCCGATCACGGCACCGACACCCACCGGATCGATCCAGTGTATATCGCCCGTAAGGTAACCGTCGCTTACGCGTACGAGCCCGATCGCGTGCGGCACGTCGTCGGCAGCGCCACTCGCACCCGCTTCCGCATTGTTCACCGGCGCAGACTCCGGCGTTCCCATGCGACCGCCCAAGTTCTTATCGACGTACTCGAGCGCATAGTCGATCGCCGTCCGCACCTGGGCGGAGCATCCCACCGCCACGAAGAGAACAAGCAACGCCTCCGCATGCTCACCTGTAGTGTGCCCCTGACCCTTGGAAAAGCGCGCCAGAGCGTTGCGGTACAGCTGAACGTTCTGGTAGCATGCCGCGAGCGCCGCACACATGAGTTCGCAGCCTTCGCCGCACACCAAGTCGATTATCTTCTCGAACGTCATGCTGCGCGGCCCGTGCTGCCGAAGCCTGCTCATAATCCGCTGGGCAGCAAGTCCCCAGTCTCGGAAATATCCGGGCTGGAGGGAGCCTACCGGCGCATGAACAATGAAGTGCGAGAGCCACGTGCGATCGGAAGCGCGACTCGACGCGCTTCTGCCGTCGGAAAGCGGGCGATCGGACAAAAGGAGGCCGGCGAGCTCTTTGTGGCTGATGCCACCCTTGCGCTTGAACACATCGAAGAGCACGCCGCAGGGCGTGAGGTCGGCTTGTCGAAACACCATCATTCTCCCTCGGTAAGCTCGTGAACTTCGCGTTCGCGCAAGGCGGGATGCGCGTCCGCAGCCTGAAGCATGCGACGACGCTCGGCAAGCAGCGCCGGAACGACCGCCATAGCATAGTCAAGCACAATAGGGCACCACCCGGCAGCCACCGCTGCGAATAGGGCGGCGTACAAGCCAAGCGCGCCGCGAACAGACTCAAAATCCAAAAGCCCTATGCCAATCACGAAGATAGCCGTCGCCACCAGCAAGGCGCACGTTCCCCGCAGGAAGCCAGGGCGCGTGGCGCGCGACGTGCGGCTCGCGATGCGGGCGCACAGCGCGGGAACCAAGAGCGCGAATGCCACGACGATCCCGTTAAGCGTTATAGGCAGCGAAGTCGCCCCCATGGTGACCTGGGCAAGGGCGCCGTCAAGCAAAAGGCCGGTCGCCAAGGATGAGACCATCAAAACGCCCAGAGCGATTGCCTTGCCCACGGATCGCACGATGCGGCGAAGCGCGAGTGGGGATGCCGCATCGAGCCACGAGACAGTCCCCCAGCAGGGGATGAGCGGGGTACCACGCAGCGCCCGCGCGACATTTTGACCATAGTGCTCGCAAAATGCCGCAAGGCCATCGCGCATCGCCTCGGCAGACGGGCGGTCGCTCTGCTTTGGCGAGAGGCAAGCTTTCAGCATATCTGCAAGTTGACCGTCTACCAGCACAAGTGCATCGCGCAACGTCTGCTCTTCTGGTTCCATGCCAAAATCGAGCAGTGCTTTGCCCACCGTGATGGCAACCTCTTCTTCGAGAGCCAAAACGTCAACGATCGCCGGAGCCGCCTCGTGCGCACCCAGGAAGACGCGGGGCGAGGAGCTGCTCTTGATGAGGTATGGGGATACCGCGTCGCCTGGCTTCCCCTCTTCCTGCGTTGCATGACTATCGTTGCTGGCATGGTCACTCGCGGGCTCTTCGGCTTGTCCCGCCGCACCGTCGAGGTCAAATGGAACGTTGCCTGTCACCAGCTCGAAGAGCACGCTCGCCGCTGCATACACGTCGACCGACGCAGACTGGCGAAGCGACGCAATGCCCGAGATGTCATTCGTGAGCATCTCGGGCGGCGCGTAGTTAGGCGTGGCAAGGCGCACGGCACCTACGGAATCCGTGAACGATCCCCGATTGCCTTGCTGTAGCGCCGTCGCAGAACCGAAGTCCACAAGACACAAATCGAACGCGCCTTCCCCTTCCTGCTGTTCTACTGAAAGATGGGAAGTTCGAACCATCACGTTCGAAGGCGAGATATCGCGGTGGACGAAACCTTCATCCAGAGCATCAAAGCGGGCGAGCACGTCGAAAAGGTCGCGCCCTATCCGCGCCACGGTAGGCGAGGACATGCGGTGCGCATCGTCGACTGCAATCTGACGTGCCGCCTGCGCAAGCGTTATGCCGTCGATCCATTCCATGACGATCGCCGGTGCCCCATCGACACTTCCATAACCATACAGCCGAGGGACTCCCTTGATACCGCCAAGTGCCCGATGCTCCTCGTATTCCCTGCGGAACGCGCGGCCGCGAAGCTGTTCGCGGCGCTTTGCAGCGTCTTCAGGATTGATTTCTTCGGTAGCCGCATCACTTGTGCCCGCATCGTTTGCGGCGGGCAGCATAGTCTTCAGCGCCAACGCCTCACCCATGGCGTTCTGGGCGAACATCACGCGCCCAAGGCCGCCTGTGCGCGTGCGCTCATCGTCGACGAAAAGGGTGCAGAACCGGCGCCGATACGCCGCCTGCTCGTAATCTGCAAGCGGAACCGCTGCTTCGAAGTGGTCGACATGCACCACGCGAAGGTGTTTCACCTGTGCGCCTCTTAGCGAGCGTGACACTGCGTCCTGGATCTCCTCGCTAGCCCGATCTTCAGATGCCTTTGAAAGGACGTTTTCGTTCGAATTCATAGCACGAACTCACTGTAGTACTCATTGAACTCAGCAAGGTGCTTGTTCTCGCCATTTACCTCGTCATTCCAGATGGGCTGCATGAACTCGTCCACGTGGTCGGAAGGGTCTTCGAACGAGAGGTTCACTATCCACGCCTCGCTCAATGTATCCAAATATCCGCTCAGGCAGCGATACATCCCGAGCAGCTTGCCCGCGGCAGCGGAATTATGCGACGACATGCCGCCCACTCTGTTCACAAGGGCGACGTAGTGACTGTAGAGCTCCGCATTGATTGCTTCGCAGCGATACAGATGTGTAGTGCGCACTTCTGTAGGCGCGAACTTGTCCTGATCGAATGAAGTGCTGCACGCATTGATCTGGTCGATGTAGCCGCCCTCGCCGTCGATTGCTTGGAACTCAGCGAGGAGAAACTCATAATCCTGCTGGTCTTTCTCGGTGTCATCGGGCTTATCATCGCCAGACCCGTCTTCATCTGGCGGAGTGCTTGGGTCGTTGTCGTCCGCTCCCGAGCCAGGTTCTTCCCCGCCATCTTGGGGAGGTGTGGCGTTCGAATCCTTATCGGAATCGCCCTCATGAGCGGAATCTTCCGTTGAATCGTCGGTGGAAGTTATCGGCGTGGAAACGCCGCCCGTAACCCCGCCCACGCCACTCACAACGCGCCCTGAAGACGTTACGCCACCTTGGTGAGAACTGCTGGTGCCCGCATTGCCCTGTGAAGAATCGTCTCCGGGCGTTTCCGTCAATGCTTCAAGCAAAGCCCCGCTTGCAATCTGGGCATACGCGCCGTCGCTCTGTTCGGCGTTGGCCACGAGGGACGGAAGGGCTGCGGTGTAGACCGCGGCGCCAAAAAAGAGAAGCGTGAACGAGAAAACGACGAGCCCCATAAGAACCGAGGGCAACGCCAACCGCCTACTGAGCCGCTTGAACAGCGCGCGCATACGCGATTGTGGACTCATCAGCTTCTCCTTCTTCCCGCTCGCCCACCATTGTACCTGAGTCATTAAGCCCGTCATTGGGGACGGGTTCAAATGGCTCATAGCGTAAGCAGCGAGTGAGTAATTGCGCCCGATGTCTACGGGTAGCCTACCATTGCATTCGGTCAAAAAGTTGTTCGACAAACGCCATCACGCATGGCCTATGTCCGAAATTGAAGGCTCCGACACACCGATCCTTCTAACAGCCAGCATGAAAGGACGTTGCGTACGCGTCGTATTCGCTCTACATGAGTGCTATTGGCTTCAGCACATCAAATTGCACACTCAGGGGCCTGTGACGTGACGATAGCGGTCGACGGAGAAACAACATCGCACTCTGATTGCACCAGCCACATCCGATCCCGGAAACCCTGCCATCGCCTCAGAGGGGATCATCCATCCCAACGTCTTCCCCTGCCTGCCGTTGAGCTCGTCCCGCGCGGCTTCCACCTCGGCGTCGAAAACTGCCGAGAAGTCCGTCCCCTTGGGGAAGTACTGCCTAACGAGCCGTTGGTGTTCTCGTTGGTTCCGCGCTGCTACGGCGAACACGGGTCGCAAAAGTAGACCTCGAAGGCGGTCGCGCCGGCGAAGCCCCTCCAGCACACCATCTCGACGCCCTGATCCCACGCCAGCGTCAGCGACAGCGACGCCCCGGTTGTGCGCCGTCCGATAGCGCGCCGCCTCGGCAGCGTGCCGCCCGACAACGCCGCCCCGGCAACACGCCGCGCTACGCAACGATTTCCATCTGCTCCCACGAGCCGTCCGCGCGCGGCACCTCAACGGTACGGTAGCCAACCGACGCCGCATGGTCGTACGCCTGCTCGATTCCCCAGCACAGGTCGCCCGGCACATGGCCGTCGGAGCCAACGGTGATGGGCACACCCGCGTGGCAGAATCGCTCGAGCAAGCCCCTGGCCGGGTAATAATCGCCCACGCCCTTTCGCCACCCCGCCGTGGAAAGCTCCACGCGTTTGCCGGTACCGTGCGCACAGGCCACCATCTCGTCCCAGAGCGGCGCGAGGTCGATCGTGGGCGCGAAGCCGTCGTTCACAAAGCGCATGGCGAGGTCCGGGTGCGCCATCGTGTCGAAGAGCGGGCACTCGCACGCGCGGCACCAGGTCTCTGCATAGCGCCGCCAGACCTCGTCCGGGCCTAACTCCTCCCAAATACGCCGGTCGGTCGAATCGTCGATCCAAGCGCCGCCCTCGATGGGCCCCAGCCAATGCACCGACCCCAAGCGCACGAGCGCGCCCGCACTCCAGCGGCGGATGTTCTCCTCGCAGCCCTCATACCAATCGCACTCGAAGCCATAGATGTACTCGAGCTCAGGATACTCGGCTGCAGCTGCCTCGAACGCCGCACGGTGCTCGGCAAGGCGCGCCTCGGGCACCTGGACCTCCTCGCCTGGGTCCATTATGCGCGGCAGCGTAAGGTGGTCGGTCGAGACCATCACGCGGCATCTCGCGGCGACCGCAGCAGCCGCGTTCTCCATAAACGTACCGACGCCGTCCGAGAACCGCGTATGGGTGTGCGTGTCGACGATAGAACGGGCAGGCAAAGGCTCGATCATGCTCGGTCTCGCTTTCTCTATCAGTCTTCCGGAATCGCCCGCTCCCTTTCTAGGTCTCGCCCCGCTCGGAGAGCGATACGGAAACGGGTCGCGCGGAGCCGTGCTACGCTTCAGGATACAGCGGATTGCTCCACGCCGCATGTCCCGTCGCATCCACGCACTCAAAGCGTAGGTACGTCTCGGTACCGTGCAACTCGAACTCAGCATAATCCAAGAGCGGGCCGCCAGCGGAGCGGCGCGTCTCGCCCACTCCCACCGGACCTCCTGCAATAAGGCTCACGCGTTCGCAAGGACTGCACGCTACCCAGGCACGTCCGTCGCGTACGCCCCAGTTTTCAATCGAAGGGCCGCTCGACGCATAGAACGCCCCCTCTACAAGCGCGCGCACCACCGCATCGCGCGTGAGCTCGGGAGCAGCGACCATCACCCAGCCGCCAAAGGAATCGGGCAGATCAGGCGCATTGTGGTTATCGTCCGATGCCACGCCGCCCAACCGTTGCCCACGACGCAGCATAAGATCCCAGAACAGCGTATCGTGCCCGAGCGCGCACTCCTCCACCGTGCCGAAGTTGTGTACCTCGATGGCAAAGCAGCCCTCGAGCCCCACGACGTCCGCCGGGTCTACGCGGCTCCAGATAGGATGGTTGTACATCACGGCACAGCCATGCGCGGCCAGCTCGTCCACCACCCGCTGCGCCACGGCGCGGCCATCCCAGCCGCCCCGGCATATCACCGGCTCCAGCCGCTCCATGTGCGCAAACCTGCGCGGTGCAGCGGCAACCATCTCGTCCGTACCCAAGATGCCGTGAATATGGTGCGTGGCCAGGCGCGTGCCCTTGCCGTCATCGGATACCAGGACCGCCGAAGCTTCGATGCCGGGCAGGATGATGAAGTCCTCCGTGTCAAAAGCACCGGAATAGTCGGTAAACAGGTCGTGGTCGGAAAGGCAGAGGAATTGGTAGCCGTGCGACCGGTGCTCGGCTACCGACTGCTCGGGCGTCCAGCGCCCGTCAGAGTTGACCGTGTGGCTGTGCAGGTTCCCCTTATAGCGAGGCAAATCCTCCGGCAGCCCCGTCTGATCGGCAAAATGCGTCATGGTTCATCCTTAGCTGAGATACCCGTGAGAAAACATCGACGTTGCTTCGGGGGGTGCGAGCGAACGTCTCGAAGGAGGCAGGAACCGACAAGAGGTTCCCCGCTCCGCTTCATCACCCCTCATCCCCAAAATGATAAAAGTAACCGGGTTCGTTTTCTCACTTGGCTCGTTGAATCACGCCATCACGCGAGCAGCGATGCATGCGCCAACATGTGCGCACACACCGCCGCCCGCGCGTCTGGAAGGAGCGTCTCCGCACGCAGCGCTACGCCGCGGCGGGAATGACCAGGCAATCGTGCTCGGGAATGGTCAGGAACACGTCGTCACCGGTATTGAACATGTGGAAGCTGCGGAAAAGCGCATCCACACGCAGCACGGTGGCACCCACGCGCACGGTGTAGCGCAGCACGTTGCCGCGTGGCACGCTGTCCACGACCATGCCCTTGACCACGTAGCAGCCGTCGGCCTCGGCAGGGCGCTCGGCCGTGATGCCGATGGTCTCGGGACGGATGGCCACCACATTGCCCGCCGGTACCACCGTGCCGGTGAGCATGCCGTACTCCTCGGCGCGCAGCTGGTTGTAGCTGCCGATGAAGCTCGCCGCGAACTCGGAGACCGGGTTGGTGTACACCTCGACCGGGCTGCCGGCCTGCTCGATGCGTCCGTCATGGAAGAGCTGGATCACGTCGGACATGACCATGGCCTCGTCCTGGTCGTGCGTCACGAAGATCGAGGTCAGGTTGAGCTCTTGATTGATCTCGCGAATGCGCGACTGCAGGGCTTTGCGGAGCTTCGCATCGATGGCCGAAAGAGGCTCATCGAGCAAGAGCACCTTAGGCTCGGTCACAATCGAGCGGGCGAGCGCCGCGCGCTGCTGCTGGCCGCCGGAAAGGCTCGCGGGGTAGGCGCGCTCTTTGCCGGTAAGCTCGACCATGGCGATGGCCTCGGCCACCTTCTTGTCGATCACGTCCTGCGGGGTCTTCTGCATCTTGAGACCGAAGGCGATGTTCTGCTCGACCGTCATGTTGGGGAACAGGCTGTACTGCTGGAACACCATGCCGATGTTGCGCTTGCTCGCCGGCACGTTGGTGATATCCTCGCCGTCGAGGATGATGGTGCCCTCGGTAACCTGCTCCAGGCCGGAAAGGCAGCGCAGCAGGGTGGATTTGCCGCAGCCGGAGGGGCCGAGCAGCGTCACAAGGTCGCCCTTCTCGATACCGAAATTGATGTGATCAAGGACGGTGTTATCGCCAAAGCGCTTGACGACGTCGCGGAATTCAATATAGGCCATTACTTGGTCTCCTTCTGGGTAGACGAGTTCTGCAGCTTCAAAACCACCGCCGTCACGAGCGCAACCACCACGAAGATGACCACGACGATGGCGCTGGAAAGGCCGCTCGAAACGTCCATGTTCGCCTGCAGGAACACCTGGATGTTCTGGTAGTTGGTGCCCGCGATGTTGTTGGCAAGCACGAAGTCGCCGAAGATGATGCTCTCGGCAAGCAAGCTCGACACCAAGATGCCGGAGAGGATGTTCGGCAGCACCACCTGCACGTACGCGCGGAAGCGCCCGCAGCCGAGCATCTCGGCCGCCTGGATGAGCATCTCGGCATCGATCGAATTGAGCGCATTGCGAATGCCCTGGTAGATGTAGGGCAGCACCAAGATGGTGTACGCGCCGAACAGCATGAACAGCCGGTTGGAGAGAATCGTGCCCGTACCGGTGTAAAGCGAGATGATACCGATCGAGAGGATCACGCCCTGCAGCGCATAGGGGATCATGCAGAGAAACTGCATCACACCCGCAAGCTTGCGATTGACGGCCACGACCACATACATGGCCGCAAGGATGAGCACGATGGTAATGATCACGCTCACGATGCACAGGATCAATGTGCGGCCTATGGACATCCAGAACGTAGTGTTGGAGAACAGCTCTACATAGTTGCGCAGCGTGAACCCGGACGGCAGGATGTCGGTCCATTCAACGAAGAGCGAATACACGAGCGTCACGGCGAACGGGATCAGCAGATACAGGGCGACGGCGCCCAAGAAGATCTTGCCGGCAAGGGAGGTCTTCTGCTTGGGCGCCGCGCTGGCAACGGCGTTCTTCTTGCTCATACGATCTCCCTCCCCTTGGCAGCACGGCGCGTGAAGTAGTTGTTCACGAGCGTGCAGATGACCATGAGGGCGATGAGCACTATGGCGAGGGCACCGCCCGTGGCGGCATCGGTCTGCACGTCACCACGGAAGCGCGAGGTGATCTGCAGCGCCAAGAGCGCGTAGTTGTTCATCACGAGTGCATAGGCCGTTGCGTAGGCAGCGAGTGCGTTAGAGAAGAGCACCGACAGCGTGCCCAGAATGGAGGGCATGAGGTTGGGGATCACGATGCGGAACCAGTAATCGAAGGTCGAGGCCTTGAGAATGGTTGCCGCCTCGCGCCATTCCTTGCGGATGCCTGCAAACGCCGGGATGAGCAGCAGCGTGGCCAACGGAATCTGGAAGTAGATGTACATCATGACCAGGCCGTCGAAACCATAGAGATTGAAATTGGCAAGGAACGGGATGTTGAACTGCTCGCCGATGAGCGTGAGCACGCCGGCGTTGCCCATGAGGATCATGAACGCGAAGGCCAGCGGCACGCCCGAGAAGTTCGACATCATGTTGAGCACCATGGTGAAGCCGTTGCGAACGCGCGGGCTCGCCTCGGAGCAGAAGCGCGCCGCAAGGAACGCCACCACGATGCCCACCACAGCAGAAAGCAGGCTGATCCACACGCTGTTCCAGATAGACTGCGTGTAGAGCGGCGTGGTGAACACGCGGATATAGTTCTCGAGGCCAAGCGCCTCAGAGTCGCGGCCGATCACCGAATCAAGGGCGAGCTGCGCCAAAGGGGCAAGCTCGTAGAGAATCACCACGAGGAAGAACGGAACGATGGCGATATAGCCCATCCAAGGACGGCGCTTCGCCGTCTTCGCCTTGCTCGCGGCGGCCGGCTCGACACCGGCATCTTGCTGCAAAACGTTTTCCATACGAACGACGGGGCGCGATGAATCCCGCCCCGTCTAGCTCCTTTCGAAGTTCCTTAGCCCAGAGCCGGGATAACATTCTCCTGGTACCAGGTGATAAGGTCCTGGCACACGCCACTCCAGACGGACTCGTCCACCGTCTGGACCTGATCACCGTACTGCTCGTCGGGCAGACGCATGGCAGCCACGTCCTCGGGCAGCTCCACGTCGCGGATGGGAGTCGCGTAGCCGCGGGCGAGGTTGATCTGGCCCTCGTCGGAGAGGATGAACTCGCGGGCGAGGCACGCGGCCGCCGGGTGCGGGGCGTACTTGTTGATAACGGTGCAGTAGCCCGACTGCACGCTCGCATCCTGCGGAATGCTCACCGTGAAGGAAGCGTTGGGGTTGTTCGTCTGAATCTGGTCGCGGTAGTTGAGCGAGTTGTAGTCCCAGTTGATGCAGACATCGATCTCGCCGGACTCAAGACGCGCGAGCGAGGCATCGGCGACATCGAGGCGGCCGGCCTCGGCAAGCTCGAGCAGGAAGTCATAGGCGGGCTGCATGTTGTCGATATCACCACCGAGCGCGTAGGCGGCGGCGAGGCTCGCGTACTGCGCCACAGCGGCGGCGGTCACGTCGCCCACGCAGACCGTGTAGTCGCCGTCGAGCAGGTCCTGGAAGCTCGTGGGCGGGTTGGAGACCGTGGCGTCGTTGGACATGAAGGAGATGGTGCCGTAGTAGCCCACGATCCAGTCGCCGTCGTCGTCCTTGGCCCAATCGGGGATCTCGTCCCAGTAGCTCGTCTTGTACTTGAGCGTGAGCTCCTGCTCCTCGGCCGTGGGGCCCCACGACTGGCCCACGTCGCCGATGTCTTTGGTGCCGTCGGCGCCCTCCTCGCGGAACATGGAGAGCTCCTCGGACGAGGACATGTCCTGGTCGGCGTGGGTGATACCGTACTCGGCCTCGATATCCTGCCAGGTCTCGACCCAGTTGGCCCAGGTGTCGGGCATACCAACGGACTGGATCTCGCCCTCCTCCTGCGCCTGCGCGATGAGGTCTTCGAGCGACATCTCGTTGTAATCAACAGCAGCCGCATCGCCGGAGCCATCGTCGCAACCGGTCAAGGCGCTGCCCGCCACGATAGCCATGCCGGCGCCCGCCAGCATGTTGAAGAACTGGCGGCGGGACACGCCGCGCTCCATCGCCACGCGCACGATCTTTTCTGTATCCACGTTTACTCCCATCGTCTTCACTGCTTCTATGGCTACATTGCAATAAACAGCAGGACAACGATATCGAAGGGAGGAACAGAGGATACCCCTTGCGCCGAAAGGCTTTCGCAAGGCTGACGGAATCTTACGATTAGCTAACAGATGCTGCGTTTTTCCTTTTCATGCGCGCGCGTCTGTAAAGAATCGAACGCAGGGGAATCGGGCGTCCCGGGAAAAGCCGATGCGACGCGAGCAGCAGTCTCTACGCATTGCGGCCTTATAAAGGAGCCCAGACGCGAAAAAGCTGCTACTCGCAATGCACGCGGAGAATCACAGGTAATGACTCTCTGCTGTTTGCCTGCACGCTACCCGAGCGCGATGGCATACAGGTTTTGCCTGTCGGTATTGCCCGACACCACATACGCTGTACCGTCCTCAACAAGCAACGGCTGATCCCAGGCCTGATGCGTCCTGTGAACCTCGGTGGTAAGCTCGGTCATTTCCAGCGCGTTTGGCAATTCGTCGAGCCCGATACGGTAGATACCCCCTTCGCCCAGATACACCGCCGATCCATCAACAAGCGTCGGAGTTGACTCGATTTCCCGCGCAGGAACCGAACCAACGAGCTCAAGCGTTTCCGCATCAAAGACGTTGCACGCTCCGTTGCTTGCGTCATGATCTGGGTCGAGCACCGTGCTCCCAGCACTTTCATCTATAGTCGGCGCGTTTACCAGCACATAGCCATCGAATACAAGTGGCATCGCACCAGAGGGTGTGCGTTTGTCATCATCAAGGCCGTCGGTCGAACAACTTATGTGCGCCTGCCCATCGCCATCGAATGCGACACGGCACAGCGTCCCTCGACGCGTCTGAAAATAGACAACGTCCCCAGCCTCTCCATCGTGAGAAAACCCGGTAGTAATCATATCGTCCACTTCGAGGTGCTGAACAATCTCGCCGTCAGCATAGCTCACCAGAAGACACGCCGCTTCGGTTCCCGCTGGAACCAACAACCCATAAGGGCTTGCATAGGGGTACCCGAGATTACCCGAGGCGATGATTCGACTATCAACCGTTACGTTCCATTGCAGCGTTCCCGTACGTATGTCTATACAGGCAAGTCGAGATGTCGCTGCAAGTTCATACGAGGAGACCCCAATATAGGCATTTCCATCAAAGATGGCAAAATCGGTTGACTCCCAACCGACAACGATGGGCGGCTCTTGGTCGCTCCCCTCAAGCTGCGTTGCAACGTCTTCATCTTCGACGGAGATGACGGAGACGTTCCACCTTGTCTCCAGCGTATCGGCATCGAATGCTGCCACGCGACCCCATCTGCAAAACACGAGCACATAATCGCCGGCGAGCGCCAAAGCCTGTTCGATATTGCCCCAAGATCCATCAATGGCCTGCGTACACAGTAACTCGCCTGTAGCCTTGCTGTAGCTACGCAGCTCGTTGCCGGCGCCGATGAACAAGCGATCGTCGTTACCGTCGATTCGACTCGTCTCTGCCTGCCCGTTCACGATAACGGAAGCCCCGAGTTCTTCGCCGGATAAAGCACCCTTGCTTACGCAAACCTCAGCATTCCAATGAATTGGGCCTGCGACACGCTCCGACCCTTCATGTTGAGCATGAGAGGATTCACGACCCGAACAACTGGACAGAGCAGAAGCCGATAACAACCCAAGTGAACTGAGTATTCCAACGCATATCGCTGAGCGACGAGTATATACCGACTTCATGTTCTTATTCCAACTCGTACGTTACAGGATAGGCATCAATAACCGTCACGAAATCTTCGGCATAAACTTGAATATATCGCATACCTTCATGCTCCTTTCGACATGGCCCATACCTCATCAGCCAAGACGGAAACATGACTTCTTAACTATATGCTTTATTCATCATATTATGATTATTATTATGCGAAAGGCGTGCATACAGCGCTCGGCGGTAGATGAAACGAGTCGTCACTGACCCCGAATTGACCACGTCATGATGCGTGGTGCAACCGATAAAAACAACCAAATCGATGCAGGAAAGGGCATTCATCAACCCGACAGCTTTCATCACTCCTGCTGCCCCAAACTCCCTCCATGGCGCGAGCAGCAGCCTCTACGCATTGCGGCCTTTCAAAAGCATGCCGAAATGTGCAGATGCCGCCGCCCGCTCCGTACGGGGCTTCTTTGCCGGCCGCTCCGGCTCCGTCACAGCATGGTGGCGCTGAGGGCGGGTTCGAAGCCGGCCGTGCGCAGCGCGTCCATGATCTGCTCCTTGTGCGAGGTGCCGTATGCCTCGATGGTCACGCGAAGCTCTACGGCGGCGTTGCGATTGGTGCTCACGAACTGGTTGTGCTCGAGCTTGATGACGTTGCCGTTCTGCTCGGCGATGGCGCTTGCCACCTTCACGAGCATGCCGGGGCGGTCGGGCAAAAGCACGCTCACCGTGAAGATGCGGTCGCGCGCGATGAGCCCGTGCTGCACGACCGAACTCATGGTGATGACGTCCATGTTCCCGCCAGAGAGGATCGAAGCCACGCGCCGGTTCTCCGCCGGCAGGTGCTTGAGCGCCGCCACGGTAAGCAAACCCGAATTCTCGACAATCATCTTATGATTCTCAACCATATCGAGGAACGCAACGATGAGCTCTTCATCGGGGACCGTGATGACGTCGTCCAGATTGGCCTGAAGATAGGGAAACACCTGGTCGCCGCATTCAAGCACCGCCGTTCCGTCGGCAATGGTGTTTGCGCTCGGCAGCTTCACCACATGCCCCGCCTCGAGCGCGCGCGTGAGCGAGGGGGCGCCTTCGGGCTCCACGCCGATCACGCGGATCTTGGGATTGTAGAGCTTGGCAAAGGTTGAGACGCCGCAAGCCAGACCGCCACCGCCCACCGGAACGAGAATGGTGTCTACGAGCGGCAGTTCGGAAACGATTTCCATGGCAATGGTACCCTGGCCCGTTGCCACCACGGGATCGTTGAAGGGGTGGATGAACGTATAGCCGTGCTCCTCGGCAAGCTGCATGGCATATTCGCACGACTCGTCGTACACGTCGCCATAGAGCACGACCTCGGCTCCGTAGCCTTTGGTGCGCTCGACCTTGATGAGCGGCGTCGTCGTGGGCATGACAACGATGGAGCGCGCCCCGGCGCGAGAGGCGGCAAATGCCACGCCCTGCGCATGGTTGCCCGCGCTCGCGGTGATGATACCGCGCTCCAGCTCTTCGGGCGCGAGCGTGCTGATCTTATAGTAGGCGCCGCGCACCTTGTAGGCGCCTGTACGCTGCATGTTCTCGGGCTTGAAGAACACGCGGTTGCCCGTTGCCTGGCTAAAATGCGGGCTCTCAACGAGCTCGGTCTTCTGCGTGACTTCCTTGACCTTCTCGGAGGCCTGCTCGAAGGCGTCGAGCGTGAGCATCTCAGGCATAGGCGATTCCTCCTCTGGCATCACTGCTAGCATACGCGCCGTTTTCGTGGTCTCTACGGTAGCACAGTGGAGCAGCGCCGAAGGCATGGGCCCCATCAAAATGATTCGCCAGGGTCTGAGTGGCCCCCTGACGCAAAACTCTCGTCAAAGGATCGGATTTTTCTTCCTCGGGCGTGTACAAAGCAAATTGGGCCCACAGAAACAGCAGGTCAGAAGCTTGGCGCATGGAGGTATAGTTGCCCCGTGCTCCAAAATTCGATCCTTTGGCGCGAGTTTTGTTTCCACAGCAGCTTTGGCACCCCCAAATTCGACGTTTGTGCCACAATTCGTGTTGCTACGACCTACCCCAGCCCCATCGCGCTCGAATCGAGGTTTTCATGGCCAGCACAGCGCAACCGGCAGCAAACACGCCTCCCCTCTTCTCGCTGCGCGATGCGCGCGTCGTGCGGAGCGGACGCACCATTTTGCATGTGGACCATTTCGATCTTGCAGAGGGCGAGCACGTAGCGCTGCTCGGTCCCAATGGTGCGGGCAAGTCGACGTTCATCCAGCTACTCACGCGCGAGACGTTCCCGCTTCATCGCGAAGAGCCCCCGGTGCGCTTCCGCGGGCAGGCGCGGCCGCTGCTCTCCGATATCAAACAGGCACTTGGCATCGTTTCCGCCACTATGCACGACCAAGTTCGCGTGCACCTGCCGGTGAGCGATATCGTGTGCGGCGGGCTTTTCGGCACGCTCGGCCTCCCCAACCACGTGCAAGCGACAGACGAGCAGCGAGCCCAGGCCCAAGACGCCCTCGACCGGCTGGGCATAGCAGATTTGGCCGAGCGCGACGTCATGACGCTCTCAACGGGCCAAGTGCGCCGCGTGCTCGTGGCCCGCGAGCTTATGAGCGACCCGCGCATCTTGATTTTCGACGAGCCGTGCACCGGCCTCGATCCCGAAGGCATGTACCACGTGCGCAACACGATGAGGCTCTTGGCAGACGAAGGGCGTTCGGTCGTGCTCGTCACGCACTATCCTGAAGACATCATCCCGGCAATCGAGCGCGTGCTGCTCATCAAAGATGCCGAAATATTTGCCGACGGGCCGAAGGAGGACCTGCTCACCAGCGCAACGCTCTCCGACCTCTTCGGCGTGCCGCTTGAAGTCGAAGAGCGCCGCGGCTGGTACTCGCTCCAAGGCCGCTACGAATAGCAAAAACGGCGGAACCCGCTGGCTGGGCCCGCCGTTTTGAAAACTCGAAGCCGGCGTTGCTCAAGCGCCGGGGTGACTACGGCCTAGACCAGCCGCAGCCGCGGACTAGTCCTTGAGCACGAGCGACGAGAGGGTTCCCGCTGCGCCAAGCACAATCGTCACCACCGCACCATAAGCGGGAGCCATGAAGGGGCTCAGCAGCGACATCGTGAGGTTTACCGAGCTTGACGAGCTGGAGTACGATGCCATGTCGGAAATCAGCCCTTCGACGATGCCGCCGAGCACAAACGAGCCGATCGTGCACGCGAGCGCCACGACCGCAGTACCCGCAAGCGCGAAGAAGAGCACCGCGTCAAAGCCGCGGAACAGCCTGAGGGCAACGCCCACGACCAGCGCCACAATGCAGATAACCCATAGAGCGAAGAGCACCTTCGTGACGAGAGACACCGTTCCGAACGTGCTGACCATTTGCTGCATTTGAAGCAGCGAGGAGTCGGTTGCGCCGTACGAGCTGTAGAGCGAGACCTGTTGCGCGGCCGCATCGGCAATCGAGCCGACCGTATTGCCTAAGGTGAAGAGCTCCGGCATGGTCACGGAGGGGCTCACCGACTGCACGATCGCGGTTTCCATTCCCGTAAAGCCGCCGGCACCCGATGCAACGGCTGCGTTGAGAAACTTATTCACGAACGGGAAGCTAAACCAAGCCTGAAACATGAACACGAGGGCAAGCACGGCAGCAAAGATCATGACCGCCGAGCGCCTGCCCAGCGCCTTGCCCGCCTGCGCATGTGCGGTTGGGGCCGTCGGAAACGTTCTGGCGGCGCTGGGAGCGCTTTGCGTAGCAGGCGCCTGGGATGTTGGCACCTGGGCAGTAAACGCTTGGGCAGCAGGCACCTGAACGACCGGCGCCTGAGCTGTTGCCTGGGCGGCAGGCGCCTGCAGCTCTCGTCCACACACCGCGCAAAACTTACTGCCTTCTGGCTGCTGGGAACCACAATGTGGGCAAAACATACCGACCCCTCCCCACGCCCCTGCGCATAGTCCTCGTTACCGATATTATACGCGCTGCAGGTCTCTGCCACCATCGTGCGACCTTAGCATCAGCGCCTGCGCGCACGTTCGTTTCACTTTTGGGAATATCTTTTCTTACGGCCCACCGGCAACGCCTCGCATATCACGAAAGTCGCAGGATTCGGCTCCGCTGGAAACGCTTGTCGGGCCTTACGCGAAATAGATGTTCCCAAAACTGAAACGAACAGTACTTCTTTCTCAAACACGAGGAGGGCAACTCTCTTTGACACCAAGCGTGAAACCCGATCAACAAAGAGCGCGCCGCAGTCCATGAGCACGCGAGCCAAGAACGGCCGCAAGAGACCCCGTCCTTAGCCCAAGCGCAGTTCCGCGGCAAAAGGGCCCCATACCTCGATCAATTACCGTAGATGTGCTTGTACGTGGCAGTCCAAACACAGTTCCACAGCAAAAGGGCCCCATGCGGGGCCCTCTTGCGAAAACTATCTGATCACCGGACATGGGCGGGCTTCTGCAAGGGAGCCCCCTAGAAGGCCGCCTGCACAGCGTCGCCAAAGGTCTCGACCAGGTAATCCTTGAAGTCGTCGGTCTGCAGGGCCGCCACGAGCGCCACGATGCGCTCATCGTCCTCGAGCTCCGGCGTGGTCACGATCACGTTCGCGTACTCATCCTGAATGACAGCGGAGTTCGCATCTTCCTGGGCCACAGCGTCCTCAAGAGCAAGGCCCGCATCGATGGCATAGTTACCATTGATCACAGCAAAGTCCACGTCGTTCAGCGTGCGAGGCAGCGCCACCGCCTCCTGCTCGGAGAACTGCAAGTTCTTGGGGTTATCGACGATGTCGTTCGGCGTAGCGGTAATGCCGGCGTCATCGGCAAGCGTGATGAGCCCAAGATCCTGCAGAAGCAGCAGCGCACGGCCCTCGTTGGTGGGATCGTTGGGCACGCCAAAGGTGGCTCCGTCGGCAACGTTCTCGATATCACTCGACTTTCCCGCGAACACGCCCATCGGCTCGAAGTGAATCTTGCCCACATTCACCAGATCGGTGCCATTCTCCTCGTTGTAGTTATTGAGGTAGTTGATGTGCTGGAAATAATTGGCGTCAATGGCACCGGAGGTGGTGTCCTTGTTGGGCTGGATGTAGTCCGTATACGACTTGACCTCGAGCTCGATGCCCTGCTCCGCGAGAATCGGCGCCGCGTAGTCGGCAAGGATCACGGCGTGCGGGCTCGGCGAGGCGCCCACAATGAGGGACTGGGTGGCGGCTGCGCCGGAGCCAGCTGCGGAACCGGCCTCGTTCGAACCGCCGCTGCAGGCAGCAAGCGAACCTGCGGCAACGAGTCCAGCGGCGCCTGCAATGAACGAGCGACGGGAAATGGAAGCATTCTGGAAGTTCATAATCTTCTCCTTTACTAGTTGGTGAGTCGTTTGAGGCGTTTGAAACACGTCCCAAAATGACTCAAACAGCCTCGGTCAGTGTCAAATAGGAACTGCCCTTAATTTGATATCGCTATGCCTGCGTACGATGGTCGATCTTGCGCGCGATGAAATCGCATGCGCTCTGAATGAGCTGCACGATGATGATGAGCAGCACCACGGTCACAACCATCATCTCGTCCTCAAAGCGGTAGTACCCGTAACGAATGGCGATGTCACCCAGACCGCCGGCACCAACCGCGCCCGCGATAGCCGTATAGCCAAGCACGGCGATAAGCGTGATGGAAACGCCGCGCACGATCGACGGCAGCGCCTCGGGCAAGAGCGCCGAGACCACGATGCGGGGTATGCTCGCCCCGCATGCTTCGGCCGCCTCCACGCTCGCGCGCGGCACCTCGGCGAGCGACTGCTCGATCATGCGCGCCACGAAGGGGGCGGTGGACACCACGAGGGGCGGAATGACGCCGCGAACCCCCGACGTCGTGCCCACGAGCGCCGACGTTACCGGCATGAGCGAGATGAGCAAGATGATGAAAGGCAGCGAACGACCGATGTTCACCACCCACCCCAGCACGGCGTTAAGCGCGCGCATGGGGCGCAGCGACCCCGGCGAGGTGAGATAGAGCACCACACCGAGCACCGTTCCTATCACATAGGCGATAGCGGTCGAAATAAAGAGCATGACAAGCGTATCAAGCACGCCCTGGCCAAGCAGCTCGCCATACTGCCCAATGAATTCGGTCACGATGCTAGGCATCCCAATCAACCCTTTCGAGCAAAACCTGAGCGGCGTCGGACACGGGGTTAGCGAAGACCTCTCCCACGCTCCCCTGCTCCACCACGCGCCCGTGATCAAGCACGACCACGTTGCGGCAGATTTTCTCTACGACGCCCATGGAATGCGTGATGACGATGATGGTGACACCCGTCGTGCGGTTGATATCGCGCAAGAGCTTGAGGATGGTGTTGGTGCTGGCCGGATCCAAGGCGCTCGTGGCCTCGTCGCAGAGGATGTACTCCGGATCGCACGCGAGCGCGCGGGCAATGGCCACGCGCTGCTGCTGGCCACCGGAAAGCTGGGACGGATACGACGATGCCTTCTCCTTGAGCCCGACCATATCGAGCAGTTCGAGCGCGCGCTCCCGATTCTCGGCCGTTACGCGCCCTGAGGCTGCACGGAACGGAAAGCAAACGTTATCGAGTACCGTTTTCTGCGCGAGGAGACCGAAGCTCTGGAAGATCATCGCCACGCGGCGACGATAGCTACGCAGCTCCTTGCCCGTAAGCCCGGTCACATCCTGACCATCTACCACGATCTTGCCAGCGGTGGGGCGCTCAAGCAGGTTGATGCAGCGCACGAGCGTCGATTTGCCGGCGCCGCTCATGCCGATGATGCCCACGATGTCGCCGTCTGCAATGGAGATGCTCACATCGTCAAGCGCGTGCGCCGACGCGGCAGTACCATCGTAAGCCTTGGTGAGGTGTTGGATTTCGATCACGGGAACTCCGCTCGATGGATGGTTGAAAAAGAAGGCGGGCTATCCCCCGCCGGAGATAGCCTAACGAAGGCGCCCGGTCTCCGCATGCCCGCGACGATCGCGCGACATGACAAAGTGCCCGGGCGAGGGCATCTCCATGACCATCATCATCGTGATATGTGCGGCAACCGTAAACATGGTTGTTAGCCTACCAGCCTGCGGCGGGCATGGCAAGCGCGAAATGGTTCTGAAACGGACGAGGTGGGTCGGAAAGCCCAAGAGCTGGCAGCGCGCCAAGCATGGACCGCAGATGAATCGCAGGCACCCGGTGTCTGCGATTCACAAAATGGTTCGCAGACACCCGGTGCCTGCGAACCACATCCAGTCGAGAACCGCCTGGCCGCGAAGCCGCAGCCCCGTGCCAACCTTACTCGGCTTCTTCGTCCTCGCGCTTAAGGTTGTCGATGAACTTCTTGCGGCTCGCCTCGTACTCCTCGCGGGTCACGACATCCTCGATGCGCAGGTTGATACCCGCCACCTCGAGCCCTGTCATCTCGGCAAGGCGCTCGGTCACGCGGTTCTTCACATCCTCGAAGATATCCGGGGCATAGCAGCCGTATTCGATGATGACCGAGATGTTGATGATCATGCGGTTGTCATCGGTGACCTCGACCGTCACGCCCTTGGTGAGGTTCTCGGCACCCAGCTGCTCCTGGAAGAAGTGGACAAGGTTGCCCTTCATACCGAGCACGTGCGGCACCTCGCGCGTGGCCATGGCAACGATCTTCTCGATCACGCCGTTGGAATACGTGAGGGAATCATCGGTTTCGAAATCCTCATCGTCATAGGCGTCATCGCCGGCATCGGTAGGTGCAGCCCCTTCCGACGCGGCGCCATCGGCTGCATCTTCCGCTGCTTTGGGGGCTCCTGCCTCGGCCGCGCCCTCGCTCACAGCGTCTTCCGCCTTGATACCCTGATGCTCTTCCTGCTCCGCCACGGTCGGCGTCTTCGTCGTCGAATCGCTTGCTGCCATGGTATCCCCTTTCGAGTCCCAGATCGTCACGGTTTGCCGCTTGCACTACGAGCGGCGGTCGAACAGTCGGCCGAAGAAGTTCACCAGCCCGTTATCGCCATCGCGAATCTGGCCGAGCAATGCTCCCACCAGCACAAAGACTGCGATGACGATCGTGCTCCACAGGCCGATGGTAAGGATGAGCACCGCGAGCACAAGGCCAACGAAGGCGTAGCCGACGGTAAAGGGATGGTCTTCCGCATAGGCCCACGCCGAAGCGCCAAGTCCCTGGATGAAGCCGACGGCATCCGCCAGATCGTCGCGCGTGATGCGCTCCTTGCGCGCCTTTTTGCGGGCATGGCGACGCTTGCGTCCGCGGCCCGTGGCAGCGCCCTCGGCGCTTGCAGCGTCCTCGGCATCTGCGCCCATGGCATCCGGTCCCTCCGCCACGTCGCCTTGCTCTATGAGCAACTTGGGCGCGCCCGTCTTCTCGTTGCCCAAATCTGTCTTACTCACCGGAAACCTCCCTGGTCACCGTTGTGGTCTTACTCGGCAAGAACCGCACAAGCACGTTCACGCCCGTAGCTCCGAGCAGTTGCTCGCAAGCACCCTGAACGCGCTCTTCGATGCGGCGGCCAAGAGCCTCAAGCCCCGTATCGGTAAACGCGATCACCTCGAGTGTGACGCGCACTTGTGAATCGTTATGCCCCATAACGCGCGTGCGAACATCTTCAACCAAAATATCTTCAGCTTCTGCAGCTGCGCGGGCAGCCGAGGAAAGAGCCGCGAGGCGCACCTCGATATGGGGGTTGCCCGCAGGATGCACGCTCGACGGCGGGCGCTGCTCGAGCAAGGCGAAAAGCGCGCTGAGCAGCACGCCCGCGCCTACAATCACCAAACTCACGATGAGCACGATGCGTCCAGCTGGATGGGCGAGCAGCGCATCGACGCGGCGGCTGATCAGCGAGGGGGCAAACTGTGCACAGGCAAACCCGCCCACCACCACGATGGCGGCAGCGAGATACAGCACCGCGCCGAATTTCTTGAGCAGCCGCACGCACGTCTCCTCTCATCGGGGCCGCCGTGCATCGAGCCCGGCATCCCCGCTCGTTCGCCTTTCGTCTGATTATAAAGAAAGCCGGGCACGCGCACGTAGCGCAGACCCGGCTTAAGCGCTTTATCACATGAGACACGGAGCAGGCGCGTTGCCATGAGACAAATTAACCTGGCACGATTGTCTCGTTGGGTGCTACTCCTCTTCGAGAGCGGCGACGACCTCGTCGGTCATGTCCATCGTGTTGTACACGTCCTGGACGTCGTCGAGCTCCTCAAGACGATCGATGAGGCGCTGAACCTTCTTGGCGTCGGCAGGAGAGACCGCGGTGGGCGTGGTGGGAACCATGGTGAGCTCAGAGCCCTTGACCTCGATGCCCTGCCCCTCGATGCCCTTGGACACGGCCATGAGCTCGGTGGCGTTGGTCCACACGATCCACTCGTCGCCAGCGTCCTCGTAGTCCTCGCCGCCGGCCTCGGCCACGGCCATCATGAACTCGTCCTCATCGCCGGCAGCGCCGTTGGCCATGAGGTTCTCCTTCTTGTCGTTGGGATCCACAATCTCCTTGGCAACGACGATCTGGCCCTTGCGCTCGAACTGGAAGGCAACGGAACCGGTGGTGCCCAGGCTGCCGCCGGAGTGGGAGAAGGCGGAGCGAACGTCGGCGGCGGTGCGGTTGCGGTTATCGGTGAGGCACTCAACGTAGACGGCAACGCCCGCGGGGCCATAGCCCTCGTAGACGATGTTCTCGTACACGGCCGCATCGGCACCGGCGCCGAAGGCCTTGTCGATGGCGCTCTTGATCTTGTCCTTGGGCATGGACTGCGCCTTGGCCTTGGCCACCGCCGCGGCAAGGGAGGCGTTGTTGTCCGGGTTGGGATCGTTGCCCAGGCGCGCCGCAACGGTGATGTTGCGGGAGAGCTTGGAGAAGAGTGCCGAACGCTTAGCGTCCTGCGCGCCCTTGCGGTGCTTGGTTGTTGCCCATTTTGAGTGTCCGGACATGCGAGACTCCTTCTATACGCTTCTGGCCGAGCGCGCCGAGAACATATCACCGGGAGCGCCAGCCCGTCTAACCATAAACGGCAATATGATATACCGACTTGCCCAGCTGGTACAGGGTTCACATGCGCGACAAAAAGTGCAGCACAACCGTCGCATACGGCAGCGCAGCGCGCTCTGGGACCGGCGTGGGCGGCGCGGCGGGCGGCGGAACAACGCCCATCGCGCCGATGCCCCGCCTAGTTGGGCATAATCTGGTCGATCGTATCCGTCTTGGTGCTGATTGCCTTGCGGAAGCGCTCCTCAAAGAGGGGGTGCTTCTCCCAGCGGTGGAGGTCCGTTGTGGCCTGGTGAGCGATGATCTGGTAGAACGGCAGCACGTAGAGCGGCATCATGAGCGGCTCTTTAATCTCGAACGGCAGGCGGATGGCATGGTCGTCATCCACACGCTCGGAATTGGTAACGATAAACGCATGGTCCGTGACCGTGCGCGCAGCGAGATAGATATCCACGAGGCGGTCGGAACCCTCAGTTAGGTGATCGACGCACACCACCGTGTAATTCGGCGTGAGCTGCAGATTGGGGCCATGAATCCACTCCTCGCCCTCGTAGGCGAAGCTGGGGATCTGGATGGTCTCGCCAAACTTGAGCGCGCCTTCGCACGCGATGCCATATCCCTGTAGGAAACCACAGTGGTTGACCACGGTCATCGAGGTGAAGTCGGCTTGGTGGCGCTTATACAGATCCCAGGTCTCCCGCTGCACGATCTCATGACGACGCGGGGCGTCTGCCATCTCGTTCAAGAGCTCGGTGCGCTGCTCGGGGGACACGATTCCCGTGCGTGCGCCCGCTTCGATGGCGAAGAGCATGAGGAACTGCGCGAGCGTGGCGACGCCCTTGGTCACGTAGCCCACGGTCTCCTCTCCCACACCGTAATCGACCACGAGGTCCGCATAGTCCTTAAAGTCCGAATCAACGTTGCCCGTAAGCCCGATGGCGGTGATGCCCAGCTTGCGGAGCTCGTCGAGGGCCTCAATGGAATTGGTGGAGCAACCGCTCTGCGAGATCACGAAGACGAAATCGTCCTCGTGCAGGTCGTGCTCGCCGTAGATGAAGGTAGCCGGCGAGACGATCTTCACCTCGCGCTGCAGGTACTTCATCATGAAATAACGAGCGCACTGCGATCCGTTCGAGCTTGAACCGCAGGCCACGATCCAGATGGAATGGCAGGGCTTTTGGGCGTACAAGTCGACCAACTCGGCAGTGAGCCCTTCGGCGCGCTCGACGTTGAGCTTGAGCTGCGCCGGAGTCTGCTCGACGTACGTCAGCATCGTCGGCTTCTCGCTTGAGTTAGCCTGGCTCGCCATCGTTCCTCCCAACTCCACAGGCCGGACCGAAGACACTTCGCCTTGGTTACGCCCGATGATGATATGTCTTATGACATTATATTCTTGCTAACTAGAGCTGATGAGCTTCTCCTGCAAGCGGTACCGCCCGGACGGCAAAAGGCGGACAGCACGCCGATGCGCACTGCCCGCCCTCATCATCTTTGATACGTGAGGCATTTATCGCCGTTTACCTAGACCGGGCGCTCCGGCACCGCTGCCGACGCTTGGCGCGACCCGGCACCTCGTCTACAGGCTCTCGATGACCTCAACGACCTTATTCACGTACTGCTCGCACAGCTCGATCGTCGGCGCCTCGACCATAACGCGGACCAAGGGCTCTGTGCCGCTCGCGCGGATGAGCGCGCGGCCCTCGCCCTCGAGCGCGGCCTCGACATCAGCCGCGGCGGCCTTGACCGCCTCGTGCTCCATGACGGCGTGCTTGTCCTCGACCTTCACGTTCTTGAGCAGCTGCGGGTAAATCTTGAGCGGCTTGGCGAGCTCGGCCAAGCTTTTGCCAGTCTCTACGAGCGTCTGCATGATGCGCAGGCTCGTGTTGATGCCGTCGCCAGTGGCGCTGTACTCGGAGAAGATCACATGGCCGCTCTGCTCACCGCCGAGCGCATAGCCGTGCTCCTGCATGCAGGCGCTTACGTACTTATCGCCCACGTCGGTCTTCTCGTAACCGATGCCCAGCTTGTCGAGCGCCTTGAAGAGGCCGATGTTGCTCATGACGGTAGCCACGACCGTGTTGCCGCTGAGCTTGCCCTGCTTGGCAAGGTGCGCGCCGCACACGTACATAATGGTGTCGCCGTCGCAGACGTTACCGTACTCGTCCACCGCGATGCAGCGGTCGGCGTCGCCGTCATAGGCGAATCCGATGTCGAGCCCCTCCTCGCGCACATACGCCTGCAAGCGCTCGATATGCGTGGAACCGCAGCCCATGTTGATGTTGAAGCCATCGGGCTCGTTGGAGATCACGTGGACATCGGCACCGAGCGCGGTGAACACGCGCGGGGCGATAGGCGTGGAGGCGCCGTTGGCGCAGTCGATCGCCACGCGGAAACCCTCGAGCGAGCACGGCATGGACTCGATGAGCGACTTGATGTAGCGCGCGCGGCCCTCGACATAATCGACCGCACGGCCAATCTGCTCACCCGTAGCGAGCGGAATCTCGAACTCACCGTCGATATAGGCTTCTACCTGCTCGAGCACATCCGGGCTCATCTTGTAGCCACCAGAATCGATGAGCTTGATGCCGTTGTCGTGATAGGGATTGTGGCTCGCCGTGATCATGATGCCACAGTCGAAATCACCGTGGCGCACCACGTAGCTTACCGACGGCGTAGTGGTCACGCGCAGCACATACGCATCGGCACCACTCGCCACGAGGCCCGCAACCAGCGCGTTCTCGTACATATAGCTGGAACGACGGGTATCCTTGCCAATGACCGCCTTGGTCTTGCGCCCCTGGCGGAGGCCGTAGTACCAGCCCACGAACTTGCCGATCTTGAATGCGTGGTCGACCGTGAGCTCCTCGTTGGCGCGCCCACGGAAGCCATCGGTACCGAAGTACTTCATATGTGCTCCCTCTAGATGGTTATCGGACGTGGGAAAGGCGCTACGAGAGATACCCCCGCGCATATGGTACCGATTGTTGGGTGCCTGCGCACAAACATCCACCAATCGCGCATATTCATCCCGCCGCGCCGGCGGGCGCTCGCCACGCGTTCCCCATGCGGTTGCCCCGCACTCGCCACACGGCCGCGGCGCGCTGGCGGGCGCTCGCCGCTCGGCCGCCGCGCGGACACCAGTACATGAAGAGATGACTTAAGCCGCAGGAAAAGGTGCGCACGAGCGCCCGGAACCTAGACCGATGGGCCCACCCACCAGAAAAGGTGTACACGAGCGTCAAAAAAGTGCCGAAAAGCAGCGATTCGTGACGCTCATGTACACCTTTTGGTTGAGAAGAGGCTCTTTGGCTTATGCAGAGTCTCTCGATTGGGAAGAACCGTTTGCCTGGAGTGGCACCCCCCCCCAGTCGAAAGAACCGTTTGCCTAGAGTGGCGCCTCTCGATTGAAAAGGACGGGGCAGCCCTATCCCGTGATGGTGTAATACCAGGTCACATGGTCACCATCACTTAACGTGTACGACCCGGCGGACTGCATGACCACCTGTCCATTCACCATGTACTTCCAGCCCGAAACGCCCGGGTAGCGGCTATCGTTCTCAAAAAGGCCGCCGATGCCTTCGACGTAGATGCCCATCGCCGTGCTCGACGAGGTCACATCGGAGCGAAGCGCGCACAGGGCGTCGTAGGGCGTGGCCCCTTCCTTGAACGTAAAGGTGCCCGAGCCGCTCACCGAGCCGTCTGCCGCGCTTGAATCGATCGACACCGAGACGGTAACAGTCTTCTGCTGGCTCTCCCCCTGGCTCGCCCCGCTTGATCCTCCATGCGATGACGAGCTATCGGAAGTGTCACGGTCTCCGCCGTTGGATGAGCTTTGGTCCGACGCACCCGAACCGGCGGAGTCGTCCGATTGATCCGAAGCATTCGATGGAGACGAATCGTCCTCGCCGCTCGACGTGGCCGCTGCCTCATCGTCTTCGGCGGAAGCGTCCTCGGAAGCCGCCGCGTCGTCCTCAGGCGCGCGGAGCGCGGCGCTCCCCTGCACCGCGACTCCGCCGGATGCAGGAGCGCCGCCGTCCGTCGCGAGCGCGAACCCGCACACGGCGATAAGTGCCACGAAGCAAAGAGCGAGAACGGCAAGCACGACGCGCTGCCGCCCGCTCACGCGCGGCGCAGCCTTATGCGCCTCCTCCCGGGTTGGGGCTCCTTCCTGAGATGGGGCCACTTCCCGTGCTGGGGCCACTTCCCAGGTTGAAATCTCTTCTAGAGCTGGCACCTTCTCCCGAATTGGGATAGCTTCCTGGGCTGGAGCCCCTTCCTGGGCCGGCATCTCTTCCCGATGTCCTTGAACATCCCCTGTCTTGTGGTCGCTCATGTGGTCACACCCCTTCTGCGCTAGGAGCGCTTACGAACGATGGCGAGGTAGATGCCAATGGCAGCTAAACCGCAAACGCCAACGACGATGCCCGCGACAGGCACCCAAGAGGGCAGGCCGCGCTCGGCTGCCGCATCAGAGGCAAGCGCGCTCGTCGCCCGGGCCGAAGCCGAAGCCTGCTCTTCGGCATCAGAACCATCGGCGGCAGCGCCCTCAAGCGTTTTGCCATCGGAGGTTGCAGCATCTCCATTGCTTGCAGCGAGAGGCTGGAGCGCAGGGGATACGGCCCCCGCGGGGCGCCGGCCCGCAGCTCCATCATCGCCGTTCTCGGAAACAGTACCAGTATTGCCCGGAACCTTATCGGACTCGTTCGGCTCCTTCTCTGGAGTATCGCCCCCATCGCCCAAAGAGGACGATGCGCCCTTGATGGCGAAGAGGTTGCCCGAATCGTTGATGTAGTAGAGCGTGCCGTCGGAGCCGCAAACGACCGACGCCATGCAATAGTTCTGCTGGCCCTCAGCCGGCGTGTAGATCAACTCGGCCTGCTTATCGCCCACACGGTACCGGTACACGCCGCCGGGCGTGGTATTGCACGTGAAGTACACGTACGTGGAGCCACCCTGCTGCGAAACAAGGGGGCTCGCCTGAACCGCGGCAGGCAGATAGCCATCCTCCGTAGAGATGATCCTGCACTCGATGGCGAGCGAGGCTTCATCGATCACCGCAATCGTTCCGTAGTAACTCGTGCTTCCCCAGGAGTTCGCATAGCTCTCAAGCGAGGCGCCGCCAACATATACCTTGCCACCGGCCACCACCGGCGTAGAGGTTGAAGACGACCCGAACTTTACCGACCCCAGCTCAACGGCAACGCCCGTCCGGCTATCGACGGCAATCTTATGCAGACAGCCGTCTTTTGTCACCACGATAAAAGTACCAGCGTCCGTTCCGTTCACCACTTGTGAGCGCGAACCGGCATCCAGGGCGAGCGTCGACGCCGTCTCCCCCGTCTCTCGGTTGAACACCGTCACGGTACCTGCATCGTCTGCGATGACAGCCCATGAGCCCGAAACCGCCGCGCCGGCCCAATAGAACCCGCTCTGCGTGCTCTCGCGCTGCCACACGACGTCACCCGTCTTGATGTCGACGCACAGCAGGTAGCCGTTATAGGAGCTCGACCAACTGGCCGAGGCCGTCGCGAAGTAGAGGTAACCGCCCTCCACCGTGAGCGACCCCAATGCCTGCTGGTCTCCACCCTGCTCGTGCGCAGGCAAGGCGTCGGTGTACCACACGGTGCTGAGCGTATCGGCGGTGAGGGCCTGCAAGCGACCGTTATGCACGGGCACGATGATGAGGCCGTCGACCATGACCATGCGAGCGATGGAATCGACCTTCTCGACGAGCGTCGCGCGGCCGAGTTCCTCCCCCGTGGCAGCGTTCATCATGATGAGCTGGCTGCCAGCGCAGATGTAGACCCTGCCGTGAGCCACGAACGGATCGGAGACATTCGTCTGCCAGTCCGTTACATCCTTGATCTTCAAAACCCACGATTCTTCGGCATCGCCAGCGGGTGTCTCGGCCGTAGTGGGCCCCTGGCCGAAGCCATAGGCACCTTCCCAATCGGGTTGCTCCGCATCGGGATCTGCCACCACGCCGTTTTCAGGGTATTCTGCACCATACGCCGCGTAATACCAGGCAATCGACATGCCGTCTTCAACGGCAACAGAGCTTGCGCCTGCATCCGAGGCCGCACCGTTGACCCAGAGCTGCCAGTACGCACCCGTCGCCTCATCCCAGGCCAACACGCGCCCATCGGAAGAGGTCATGCTGTTGAGGTACCATCCGTACGTGGATTCCTCGGCATCGTAGGCAATGCCCGCAGCGTCGAGCATGCGCTCGGTCAGCTCTGCGGCGGTGGTGCCCTCCTCCACCGAAAGAGAATCGGTGGTCCACACCTCGGGGTTGCCCGAAGCATCGATGCCATACACCTCGAAGGTCGCCCGCACCATGGAAGGGAGCTCGCCCGTGGATCCGAAGACCAGGGCATACGAGGCCCCTTCGGTGGCGACCACGCTGCTGGCACCCGTGGAGGCAGACGCGCCGTCCACCAAGAACTGCCAATAGTTGCTCCCGTCGTAGCTCAGCGTGTTGCTGGCATCAAACGGCGAGGTAATGCTCTGGAAGTACAGACCATACTCACTCGGCGTCGCATCATAGGCGATGTTGTTCTCTTCGAGCGCCTGAACAAGGGCGTCTTCCGCAGTCTGTCCCTCATCGAGCGTGACCTCGTAGGGCGCGAGCCATTCCTCTGCATCGCCCGAGGCAGACATGCCATAGATGGACACGCTGACAGCCACCTGCTGGTCCTCGTCGTCCAAGGCGGCCGTCGAGCCTTTTTCGGCGGAATCTGCCGACTGGTTGCTCCCTTCGGTTTGGCCGGAAGCGGTGTCATCGGCAGAAACCGTATTGCCTTCGGCCGCGTCGGTGTTGGCATCGGCTGCGCCGATGTTGTTATCGGCGGTCTCCGAGGCGTCCTGCTGGCCTTCGTCGGCCTGCGCATCGCTTGCCTGCTCGGCGCCCGCCGCATCGTCGGTCTGTTCGGCATTCGCCGCATCGGAAGAATCGCCCGAGCCGACATCGCCGGAGCTGATATGCGCCCCCTGGAGCTGAGCATTCGCAGCCGCAGCCGAGCTTGATTCTGCCGGCGCAACCTCGGCCCATGCAGCCGCGGGCACCTGACCCCACACGAGCAGCACGGCCAGTGCGGCCGCTGCCGCACGACGCGCGATGCCCCGCATAGCGGGAGCGCCTCCCGAGCGCATGCGCTCTGGAATCGTATTGGACATCTTCAAAAACCTCTCTATCCAGGACCCTGGCCGTATTGGGCCATGCGATGGAGAGGCGATCCGACTTGTCCGCGCGCGGCGATTCGCGCTGCGAGAGTTACGGTTACTGGTATAGCCGGGGACTTTCACCCCGATTCCCCTAGGCACCTGCGTGCCTGCGCAAAACGCGCCATCCATCAGGTCAGTTAAACAGATGTGCCTATTCTAGCCGTTCCCGAGGAAAAAGGGGCGGGCGCAGCGATGGAAGGCGGCGAAATGACGGAGCCGGCGATGGGCGGGCATGATGATGAAAAGCAGTGAGATGACGTGGCCGGCGATGGGCGGGCGCAGCGAGGGAAGGTGTGAATTGACAGCGCGAGCGATGGGCGGCGGCGCACCGACGAGCACAAGCGATGGGGGCAACGCGCTGCCGAACGCGACGGCAGACGACAGCGCGCCGACGGATGCAAACACAGGACGCCGGCGCGCTTACACGCTTATATATAATCGCGCTGCGGGCGCTTGGCGTGCAGCGCATAGGCGATGAGCCCGATGCCGATAACGATGAGCGGCAAGCTCAGCAGTTGCCCCATGGTGATGACATCGCCCAAGATGTAGCCGAGCTGAGCGTCGGGCACGCGCACGAACTCGATGAGGAATCGTACGATCCCATAGCCCAAGATGAACGTACCCATAAATGTACCCTGCGGAAGCGGCGGCTTGCGGCGGCTCATGAGATAGAGGACCACGAAGAGCACCACGCCCTCGAGAAACGCCTCGTAGAGCTGGGAAGGATGACGCGTCACATCGCCCGCGGCGCCACCGAACACCACGCCCCAGGGCAGGTCGGTCGGTTTGCCCCAAAGCTCGCCGTTCACGAAGTTGGCGCAACGACCCAGGCAAAGCGCTATGGGCACGCCGATGACCGCAAGGTCTGCAATGGTCCACGCGGAGATGTGGTAGATGCGGCATACGATAGCGCCGCCCACAATTCCGCCCACGAGCCCACCGTGGAAGCTCATACCACCGTGGTTGGTCATGAAGATCTCGAGCGGGTGCGTCCAATAGAATCCGTCGCCATAAAAGATCACATAGAAGAGGCGCGCGCCGATGACGAGCCCGATCACCACGCCGAAAACGACCATCATGAGGTCGTCGACCGTGAGATTGAGCCCCCAACGACGCTGCGTGCGGTACATCACGATACCCGTGATGAGAGCACCCACAACATACGCGACGCCGTACCAATAGATCGTGATCGGCCCGACCGAAAGGGCCACCGGGTCAAGGCTTTGATAGAGTTCTGTGAGCATACATTCCCTGCCATGTTGAAGCGGGACCGAACGAACCTATTACCCGCATGAGACAGTTGTGCCGGGTTAAACTGTCTCATGCCGGCGCCGCTGTCACACGAATCGTTAGAACGGCGCGTACTCGTCGTACAGACTCGAAAGCCCACCGTCGGCGTTGTCGTTTACGGCAACAACGCGCGTTACGCCGGGGACGTGCTCTTTGAGCACGCGCTCGATGCCCATCGAAAGGGTGAGCTGGCTCATGGGGCAGCCGGCGCAAGCGCCCTGCAGCTCCAGCGATACCACGCCGTCCTCATCGACACCCACATACTCCATATCGCCGCCATCGCCCTGAAGGTTCGGGCGAATTTGCTCAAGTACCTGCTTGAGCAGCTCTTCATTTACTGCCACAAGGGCTCCTTTCATGCCAATGCAAGCGCGCCGCTCGCAGATGCGTTCATGGTACTACAACGGTATACCCGTCTTCTCTTTCTTCCCTCGTTCTGGTTTACGGGCAGAAAATGTACGAAAAAGCCATCTGGACAAGCTTCATCCGTAGATTTCCTGCCCGAAACCCTACGACCATGCACATGGGCGCACCGAGAGCATGACGACAACCTGCGAACATGGCGGCGATTGGTGCGAGCGGCGAACAGGCGGAAACCCTAGGAAAACGCTGATTATTAGGCACCGGAGCCATCCGTTCCGTCGTGGTTTCAACTTTTGGGCACTTCCCGACGCGGCGGGCGAGTATGGGCGAGCGAGGGAAAGGCGTAGCTCAGGGGGCTGGCGCCCTCCCGGCGGCGGCGCGGCTACCCGGACCCTCCGCCCCGAAGTGCCCAAAAGTTGCAATCCCGATCGCCCGCGAAGATAAACTCAGCGGCTTCCTAGCGCTGCCGCCTGCGCATCTCATCTTCGGCTCGATACACATCGAGCTCCCAGCGCTTTCTGGTCGCCTTGGCCACGGTGTCCAAGATGCATCCCGTGCTAAACGCAAGCGCTCCGCAGAACACGAGCCCAACGGCCAGAATCGCCGAAGGCACCTTGCTCACGTACCCCGTCTGCGCGAACTCGGCGACCACGGGAATACCTGCCGCCAGGCCAAGCGCCATGAACACCGCCGCCACAAGCGAAAAGAACTTGAACGGCAGGTAATCCTTGAAGAGCGACCCGATTGCCATGAGCACGCGAACGCCATCGGAAACCGTCGAGAGCTTGGAGACGCTTCCCGCCGGGCGATCGCGATAATCGATGGGCACCTCCTTGATGCGCCAGCCCTTGTCTACCGCGTGGATCGAAATCTCACACTCCAGCTGGAACCCGCGCGAAACCACGGGCAAGCTGCGCACGAACACACGGCTGAAGGCCCGGTAGCCGGTCATGACATCGTGGAACGCGTAACCGTACATAAGGCGGATGAGCCAGCGCACGAGGTTATTGCCGAAATCGTGGAAGGGCCTCTGGTTCTCTTGTGCATAGCTGCCGTTGGAGAGACGGTCGCCTACGGTCATATCGGCTTCGCCCGCAAGAATGGGGTCAATGAGAGCGGGCGCGGCATCGGCAGGGTACGTGCTATCGCCGTCGACGAGCAGGTAGCAGTCCGCTTCGATGTCGCGGAACATCTGGCGAACGGTCACCCCTTTGCCCTGGCGCGGCTCAAAGCGCACCTGAGCCCCGTGCTCGCGTGCCACCTGGGCCGTCCGGTCGCTCGAGTTGTTGTCGTACACATAGATGCTGGCCCCAGGGAGCACCCGCCGGAAATCATCGATTACCTCGCCAACGGTCAGTTCCTCGTTGCAGCAGGGAATGAGCACCGCCACATGCCCTTTGGCGGCTGGTGCTGTCTCGGCAGCTTCGGGCGTGGCAGCGCCCACCGCCGCAGCACTCGTCGCGCCAGCGTTCGCCTCTGCAGCGCCCGCCACGGCAGCGCTCGTCGCGCCAGCGTCCGCCACGGTAGCCGCAGCCGTGGCCGCACTTGCAACCGCAACGGAGCCTGTGACAACATCTGTATCCGCAGCCGCAGCCGCAACCATGCCCACGGCCGCACACGCAGCCGTGTTCGATGGACTATCCATAGAAGACCCTCCTGTGGTCGAAATCGAAACGAACGTAGAAGCGCGGCGCGCGCAATCCCGGGGGTCGGGCGCCATGGTGATAAGCGCCAGGAACGGCACGAGCAGGGCCACCGGATAGGCATAGCGAAAATACGTGGTGGCGTTACAGGGGCCCACGAGCGCAATAAGCAACACGATCCATGCCGGCGCGAGAAAGACCGCTGCGTGCGATCGCCGCCGTCGCACCGCATAGGCCGTAAGCAGAACGAGAGCCCAGTCGTAGAGCGCCGCCTGCATGGTGAGCGTGAGGAACGGAAGCCTCTGGAAGAGCAGCCGGTACCCCGAGCACAAACCGTCAAGCGCACGTACGAATGGATGATCAAGCTGATGAAACGAGAAATACGAGGCTATATCCGAATAAATGAGGTTCGTCTCGGTGTTCTCCATGACCAGGCTGCTGAAGTACGAGGTGTAGCTCCAGCTCATCGCATGTGCAGGATAGAAGTAGCCATAGTAGTTCGCCGCCGTCGCAGAGATGAAGCAACCGGGATCGCGGGCGAACAGCCTCGCCCACGTTTGCCAGAATGCGGAAAGGTCGTCGGATGAGGCCTGTTCCTTATACGTCGCCTTCACCGGGTCCGATTTGCTCGGATCGTAGAGGCGGACGAGGCTCGGGGCATCGAGAACCCGATCGATGGCGCGAAGGTCCTCAGTCTGCACGGCATCGGGGCGATCGCGCATGAAGCGCGCGACTTGCTGCATGGGAATGGAGAGCGCCTCGCGCCTGCTCGACGGCGTGATGGCCAGAGCAGGATAGACCACGCGCGCGAGCAGCAGATTCACCGCTATGACGAGCGCCAGGGCGATCAGCGGGACGCGAAGGAGCGATCGCGCGGAGACAGACCGGAGGTCCTCTGGCGCCAAGCGGCGCTGCATGCGCCACAGAAGCAAGGTTGTGGCGATGGCACCACCCGCCACGGCGACGACCATACCGCTTCTCAGCAGCGCGGCGCCAAGCGCCCCGGCCACGAGCAGCACCGCATGCCGGCGCGAAAAAGCGATTCGCCCGTCAAACGATGCAGCACAAAAGACCAGGTAAACAAGCTCGATCGCGAACAGCAGCAATGCAGATGCGAAGAGCACGTCCTTGGTTACCAGCACGCTGTAATTCGAATATGCCGGCACGAGCGCGATGAAGCCGAGCGCCACGAAACGCGGGGCACGAGGCGCGCCCACGATCTGGGCGATGCGAAACGCCCACGAGATTGCGAGGATGTCGACTATCCACTGAAGCACCGCGTAGATGAATATGCCGAGGTTCTCGCTGCCTGCAAGCGAGATGCCCGCCTGAACGCAGAGGCCTACGAGCGCCGTATGCAGCGGCGGATGGTGCTGGGTGAGCAACACGCTCGAATCGAGCAAATCGACGGAGCTGCTGATATGGTTGGGCAGCTCGAACCACTGCAGTATCTGCGTGTTCGTGTCCCACATGAAAAGCGCAGGAGCATACCCTACGAGCACCGGAAGCCAGAACAGTGCCAGCACAAGCGCCGGGGCCGCAAAAGGGTGCCGGTCGAATGTACCGAGAATGAGGCGCACCGCGCGCCGGAGCCTCCCGCACGACGGCGAAACGGATCGGGCGCGATCACCCGACGGGCACGTGCCATGCGCGCGGAGGCGATCCAGACCTTCGAATGCGAGCTCGACAAGCGCCCGCGCGGGCAGCAGCCATCCTATGAAATACCAGCATGAACGAATGGCGGGGGTGATGCCGCCAACGATATAGGCCGCGGAGCCGGCTTCGTCGAAGCTTCGCCCAAAGAGCATTGCCGCTGCGAAGAGCACGGCAACCACCCAGGCGGAAGCTCCTCCACCGCAGCGGTGCTCCATGAGCACCCCCGCGTCCGCCGCAGAAGCACCGCGGGCAAACCTAGGCATACCGTCTTCTGCGGTAGAAGCGCTGCGAACGAGCACGCCCGTGCCCTCAGGCTCGGAAGCGCCGCGGTTTAGCGCGGAAGCACTCTCCCCTGCAGGAGAAGCGCCGCGGCCCGCGCGACGAAACAGGGCGAACAGCGCCGCGGTAAGGCCGAGCACGGCCAGGGCCCCATCGCGCGCGGGAAGCGAGCAGAGCAGCTCCGCCACGATGTACGAGGTGCCATGCACCTCGCCGAACAGATGCGTTATCTCGCTGTAGGTTGAAGATGCTCCCGAGAGGTCGAGCAGAAGGCCCGAAGCGCACACGGCAGAACACAACAGTACCGCAGCACTTCCGCCACGGCGCACGCACAGAGATTTTGACATTACCCCCCCCCAGCCGATTTTTTCAATCTGAACCCAAAGATCCAGATCCGGCTGAAACGGAACTAATTCACGCCCGGCGTGCCCCTAGCGACACGCCACGCCTTGCGCGCACGCGGTAGCCTATCACGGTCCCCCACCCGAATGCGAGCACAGCAGGCTGCTAGAGCCCAAACACTGCGCAATACCCATCAAGGTAAAGAAAGGCATAATACGATGTAAACGGACCCTTTCAAAGGTGTAACAAAAGGAAGAGCAGTACGAAGGCAAGAAGCGCCTGCTGCAAAACCGCAGGTCCCGGTGCTTTTCCGAGCGTTCACGATTCCATCATAGTTTTTTACTCTTGAGGTTCGTTTAAGGATTCGTTTTTATGCTGAGCTCACGCTCTGCGTCGTATGGCCCCACCTAGTTCTCTACGCAGAGCGCATATCCCGCGCCGTCGTCAACCTCCCTTATTGCAGCAGCGGCCGGGTCCAGCACCCGTGCGCAGGCCCCCGATCTACTGCGCACGGGTTTTTGCATCTACCGCGGATGCGCCTCCGCGCACTCGCATGGAATATGCGCTATCGTGAAACCACGATGCCGAGGAGGGAGCACGCATGCGCGTTTTAGTAGCCGACGACGAGCAAGACATGGCCCGCGCTCTCGAAGCGATGCTCAAAAGCGATGGGTATGAGGTCGATACCGTCTACGACGGCCAAGCGGCGCTCGACTTCGGCGAAACCGGCACGTACGACTGCATCGTGCTCGACATCATGATGCCCTACCGCGACGGCCTCGACGTGGTGCGCACCTTGCGCAGCGAATCGGTCCGCACGCCCATTCTTATCCTCACGGCGAAAAGCGCCCAAGAAGACGTGGTCGGCGGGCTCAACAGCGGTGCGGACGACTATCTCACCAAACCGTTCTCCATGGTCGAGCTCCTCGCCCGCGTGCGCGCCCTCTGCCGCCGCAGCGACACCTATGTGCCCGGCGTACTCACCGCAGGAGACCTCAAGCTCGACCGCGCTGCCCCCTCGCCTGCACCATTGACACCTTCGAAGGAGCGGCGACGCGCGCGAGCGTGGCGGACGGGCTGGAGGGAATCTCCGCGTGCGAGGTGGGCAAGGCCGAACCGCGCATCATCGTGAGTGGAAGTCCCGAGGAGCTCGACCGGCTGGTAAGCGTGCTCGTAGATAACGCGGTCAAGTACTGCGACGATAACGGATCGATTCGCGTTCGCCTTGAGCAGCGCAAACGCGAAATCGTGCTCACCGTGACCAACCCGTGCGCCTCGCTCACCACGCAAGACACGCAACGCATCTTCGATCGGTTCTATCGCGCCGACGCATCCCGCTCGCGCTCGACCGGCGGAAACGGCATCGGGCTCTCGATTGCCCAAGGGATCGTCTCGCGGCACGAGGGAAGCATTCGCGCGAGGAAGTTCGGCTCCGAGCTGGAAATGCGAGTCACGCTGCCCAACGGTTAGGCACGACGGGGCGCCTGCAAGATGTTCGTGGCTCGAGCCGGAAGGTTCAGTTTTGCCAACGGCCTATCCCGCAAGGCCTGCCGCGACGCTGGCGAACGCCACGATTACGCCCACGATAGACTCGCCACCGAGCACACCCGAAGCCACCACGGCACCCGTCTCTTCCGCCGCGCCCTTCTCGATACCGCGCGCAGCCACCACGCGGTCGAACACAACGCGAATCAGTGCGCCCACCGCCGTGGTGAGCGACATGTAAAACGGCAGGTACACGCCAAGGCCGAGCATCATAGCAGGGATTCCCGCGCAGTAGAGCACCGTGCCCGCAACGACGCCCACAACGAACGCGGGGACGCTCGGGATGCCCGAGACCATCGTCGCCACCACCTGGGCCTGAGCCGCCACGAAGAGGTTGTCGCCACCGAACGCATCGGTTCCGTATGCTGCTACGAGGGCAACGAGCACGGCAACGGCCACGACCGTGCCCAAAAGCGCTCCGATAACCTGGCCGAGCCACAGGTCGCGCGGATCAGTGCCGATAATCTGGCCCGTCTTGAAATCGCTCATGACGTCGCCCGCAAGGCCACAAGCCACGGCAATCACTCCGGCAACGAAGAAGAGCTGCACCTGGGTCACATCGGAAAAGGCCGCCACGAACAGCAGCACGATGAGTCCGAAGATCTCCATGGGGTCGATGCCGGACTGGCCGACCGATTGCGCGCTCATGATGGCCGTCACAAATGAGAGCAGCACGATGGCCACGGAGACGAACGGGCCGAACGAGAGAGCGATGCAGCACACGAGCGCAGCCGCCGCCACGAACAGCGCGAGCAAGCCGGCATCGAAACGCGAGAAGTAGTCGGTGAGGCCGCCAAGCGAGGCGCGTGGCGCGGAGTGCCCGGGGGATTCATCAACGCGAGTTCCGCACGAGCCGGAGGCGCCAGCGACGCCTCCGCGCGAGCAGGACTGCCCGAGCGGGGAGGAATCCCCCGAGCACTCCGCGTTTCCGACGCCCTCGCTACCCATCGCGTCCTCTCCACTTTCAGAAACAGAGAATGAGCTACGCCGAGCTCTCGCCCGCCGCGCCAGCGGGAGCACGATATCGCGCAGCACGACACCGAATCCCGACCCCATCATGAGGCCCATGCCCAGGCTGCTCACGATGCCTTGCGCAGTTCCCAGATCCCACAACCCCGCTGCAGTGCCGCCCACGATGATGCCGAAGCTGCCCAGCACAGCGCCGACCATCCACCATGCAATCGAGCGGCCCCCAACAAGGAACCCGACCGAGAAGCGCATGGGCGAGGCCTGGATACCGAACGAAATCCCCGGGATGGGCAGCGTGGCCACCAGCGACGGTATAACGCCGAGCACATCGCGAAGAATCGCCCAGAGCCCAGCGAACGCCATCGACCCGAAGAGCTTGCGCCCCGTCGACCCGCCCGCCGTGCTGGCGAGCAAGGTCTCGGCCGCTGCCGTGCCGATGGGGTATTCCAGATCAGAATCTTCAACAAACCGTTTGCGGATGAGCGCCGTGCACACGAGGCCTAACAGCGTGCCCGCCAGCGCAACGGCAAGCATCTCCTGCCAAGACACCTCGTCCGCCAAACCAAGAATCCAGATACCGGGAATGGTGAACGCTAGGCCTCCCGCAACCATGGAGCCGGCAGACATGATGACCTGCGTGATATTCGCTTCATTGAGGCTTGTGTGGCCGAGCGCCCGCAAAAGCACGAGGGCCGTGATAGATGTGAAAATGGTTGGCCACGGCAACGCGCCCATCTTGAGCGCAGTGTAAACAGACGAGGCCGTGATGATGACGCAGCCGATGCAGCCGATCAAAATGCCGGCAAAGCTCAGCTGCCCGCGCAGTGCGCGCGTGCGTGCTTGGTTCATATTCGCTCCTTCGTATATCCGCTCCCCCGCTTGGGGAGTCGGGTTACGGCTCAAGCGCGTTCAGTATACGCTAAGGAATCGAGAATCGAAACCTGCCCGAGCATAGTTCGACTCGCAACATGCGACAATGGAGGCATCTATCGCGCAAAGGAGGACTCGTGGCCCACGTACTTGCCGCAGACATCGGAAACACCACCGCTCGATTTGGCCTGCTCGAAACGGCCGAAGCGGGTGCTGAGGGCGCCCCAAAGCTTCTCAGCGCATGCGAGGTCACCACGCGCCAGCCCATCACGACAGACGAGGCGCGCATGCAGCTTGGGCAGATTTTCAGCGAGCTGACGGGCAAGGCGTCCTCGCGCGGAGGCGCGTGTCCTTCTCCCGAAGGCTCCATCCTCTCTTGCGTGGTTCCCACCCTCACCGACGCATGGCACCGAGCGCTTGCGGATACCGTTCCTGGCAGGCAGCTCGTGGTGGGACCCGGCTTGCGATCGGGCGTTAAGCTGCGGTTCAACGACCCTTCTGAAGTCGGGCCCGACCGCATCGCGGACGCCGTCGCGGCACGCGCCGCCTATGGAGCGCCCGTTGTGGTGGTTGACTTGGGAACCACCACAAACTTCGAGGCGATTGATGCCAGCGGTGCGTTCTGCGGAGGCATCATCGCGCCGGGTGTTGCGCTCGGGGCGCGGTCACTCGCCGAAGCCGCGGCGCGCCTGCCCATTATCGAGCTTCGTGCACCTGAGCGCGTGCTCGGGCGCTCTACGCGCGAAGCCATGCAGTCTGGCGTCGTGCTCGGAGAGGCGGCGCGCATCGATGGCTTGCTCGATGCGGTGGTTGCCGAGCTTGCGGACAACGGCAAGCGTGCACGTGCCAGGTTGGGCGAAGGCTCGGCTGCGCATGAAAACGAGCGCGACGAAGCCGATGCAGGTGCCGCCGAGCCGATGACCATTCCCATTGTCATCACGGGAGAGAATACCGACGCCATCGCCGCGCTCCTGCACCACCAGGCACTCGTCGACGACGCCCTTACCCTTCGGGGGCTCGCCCTCATCTGGCAGGCTAATCAACGAGGATAACCGCTGGGCCAGCGAGGCACGGCATGGCGTGGCATGGCGTCGCGGAGGCACAGCGCGGCTGAGCACGCTCGCTTGCCTGCACAGCGCCGCCGCCGGCACACTCGCTTGCCTGCACGACCCCGAGACAGGCCCCTCCGCCGCCCGCCCCGCGCCGCCGCTGGCACATTCGCAACCCGCGCAGCCCCACGGGGAAACGCATCTCAGCGGAAGAGACGCGGCGCAGCCCCGCGACAGGCTCATTCGGCTCATTCGCTACCTAAATCAGGCTGCCACGCGCCGCTTAACAAACTTGCATGCCGTTTTACGCAATAAGACGAAGAAAAATGCTTCTTATTGCGTAAAACGGCATGCAAGTTTGCAACAGACGCTTCAACCACGTGCAAGTTTGCTAATGTGCGATAAAGAAGTAATAGAAGTGTAAAAAATTTTGCCGTTCCTATCCGGCACTTGGCCATTGTGTCGGATAGGTCGGGCGGTTATTCGGGCAAGTCAATCTTGCCGACAAAGCTGTAATAAATCTCAATGTCCTGCCTGCGGGTGCCGTTCTCGTCATAGCTGCACTCATGCACGACGATTTTCTCAATCACATCTCTCTCCCAATTCGATAGTGCCTGCCGGGTAACATTCAATTCCCCGGCTA